>NZ_JBSGDB010000106.1:0-21708 GCF_053602155.1 Streptomyces sp. NPDC004561 | reverse complement strand
GACCCGGTCTACGGCTACCAGGTCACCAACGTCGAGGCCTCGATGTCCTCGCCGTCGAGCCTGCTGCACTGGACGCGCCGCATGATCGAGATCCGTAAGCAGAATCCTGCCTTCGGACTGGGGTCCTATAACGAGCTGCAGTCCTCGAACCCGGCCGTGCTCGCCTTCCTGCGCGAGTACGAGGACGACCTGGTGCTGTGCGTGCACAACTTCTCCCGCTTCGCACAGCCCACGGAGCTGGACCTGAGCCGGTTCGGCGGGCGGCACCCGGTCGAGCTGTTCGGCGGGGTGCGCTTCCCGGCGATCGGCGAGCTGCCGTACCTGCTCACCCTCGCGGGGCACGGCTTCTACTGGTTCCGGCTGCGCCGGGACGCCGCGTAACGGCGGCCGGGTGGGGCGGCGGTCGGTTTCCACCGCCCCACCCGGGGCACGCATCAGTAACACCCCGACGACCCGGGGAAAGGACGTGACGCCCATGGCGGAAACGGTCACCTCATCCGGCACCCCTTCGAGCACCGGTACCACCGGCACTCTCCTCGCCTCGCTGGACCCCTTGTTGCGCACGTGGCTGCCGAGGCAGCGCTGGTTCGCGGGCAAGGGCCGGCCGGTCACCGGGTTCACCCCCGTGGCCGCCACCGAACTGCTGCCGCCCGACGGCCGGCTGGGCCTGTACCACCTGCTGCTGCGCGTCGACCAGCCGCCCGCGCCGGGCGCGCCACCGCACCCCGGCGACTGCTACCAGCTCCTGATAGGCGTGCGCGAGGCGCTGCCGCCCCGGCTGGCGCCCGCGCTGATCGGCCATGTGGAGAAGGGCCCGCTCGCCGGACGCACGGTGTACGAGGCGCTGTACGACCCCCGGCCCGCCGAGGTGCTCCTGGAGGCGCTGCGCAGCCGGGCACGCGTCGGGGGGCTGCGGTTCGAGCGGGACCCGCGCCAGGAGATCCGGGAGGGTCTCGTGGCCCGGCTGATGACCGCCGAGCAGTCCAACTCGTCGGTGGTCTACGGAGATACGTTCATCCTGAAGCTGTTGCGCCGGGTCGTCCCCGGCACCAATCCCGACCTGGAGATACCCCTGGCGCTGGCCCGCGAGGGCTGCCCCCGGGTGCCCGCGCCGACGGCGTGGCTGCACGCCGACGCCGACGGCGAACCCGAGGGACCGTATGTGCTGGCCGTGCTCCAGCCCTTCGTGAACGGCGCCGCCGACGGCTGGGACCTGGCGCTGCGCGAGCTGGCCAAGGGCGAGGACTTCGCCGCCGAGGCGCGGGCGCTGGGCCGCGCCACCGCCGAGGTGCACACCGCCCTCGCCCACGCCCTGCCGACGGTCACCCTCGGCCAGGCCCAGCTGCGGCTGCTGGTCGACGGCATGACCGAGCGGCTGGCGGCGGCGGTCCAGGCGGTGCCGGCCCTGATGCCGTACGAGGAGGGGCTGCGGTCGGCGTACACGGCGCTGTCCGGTCTGGCCGCCGAGGGGCGCACCTGGACCGCCCAGCGCGTCCACGGCGATCTGCACCTCGGGCAGTGCCTGCGCTCGCCGTCCGGCGACTGGTCGCTGATCGACTTCGAGGGAGAGCCGGCCCGGCCGCTGGCCGAGCGGCGCATGCCGCAGCCGCCGGTGCGGGACATCGCGGGGATGCTCCGCTCCTTCGACTACGCGGCCCACTCGGCGAACCCGCCCGCGCACCAGTGGGCGCGCGCCTGCCGGGCCGCCTACTGCTCCGGGTACGCGGAGGTCGCCGGCCGCGACCCGCGCACCGATCCGGTGCTGCTGCGTGCCTACGAGACCGACAAGGCGGTCTACGAGGTCGTCTACGAGGCCCGGCACCGCCCCGACTGGCTCTCCGTACCGATGTCGGCGGTCCGCCGCCTCGCCACGTCCGACCCGACCTGACCCGTTCCTCCCCCGGGAGACTCGCTCGTGACGTCCAAGAAGTCAGCCACTGAGAAGAACAAGTCCGGCAAGACCAAGGCCACCAGGAACACGGCCGGGAAGAGGGCCGCCGCCCAGGCCGAGCCCGTCGGGGTGCCCAAGGCGCGCTCGCCGGAGCCGGAGCCCGTCAAGGAGGTCGCCGTGTCCCCCGCGGTGGACGCCGGCGACCGTGAGCGGCTGCTGCACGGCACCCACCACGCCCCGCACTCCGTGCTGGGCGCCCACCCGGTCCCGGGCGGGGTGGCCTTCCGGGCCTTCCGCCCGTACGCCCGGTCGGTCACCGTGCTCTCCGGCGAGCTGCGGGCGGAGCTGCACGACGACGGCGACGGCTTCTTCTCCGGGCTGCTGCCGCTCGCCTCGGTCCCCGCCTACCGGCTGCTGGTGGGGTACGACGGCACCGTCCAGGAGACCGAGGACGCCTACCGCTTCCTGCCCACGCTCGGCGAGTTGGACCTGCATCTGATCGGCGAGGGCCGGCACGAGCAGCTGTGGCACGCGCTCGGCGCGCACGTCACGACCCACCAGGGCGTGGCGGGCACCCGGTTCGCGGTGTGGGCGCCGAACGCGCAAGGCGTGCGGGTCGCGGGCAGCTTCGGCTTCTGGGACGGCACCGGCTTCCCGATGCGCTCCCTCGGTTCCACGGGGATCTGGGAGCTGTTCGTGCCGGGGATCGGCGAGGGCGAGCTGTACAAGTTCGAGATCACCCGCCCGGACGGCTCCCACACCCTGCGCGCCGATCCCCTGGCCCGCCGTACCGAGGCACCGCCGGCCACCTCCTCGATCGTGGACGCCTCGCACCACGAGTGGGGCGACGCCGAGTGGATGGCCCGCCGGGCGAGGACACCGGTGCACGAGGCGCCGTTCTCCGTCTACGAGGTGCACCTGCCCTCCTGGCGTCCCAGGCTGACCTACCGGCAGCTGGCCGAGCAACTCCCGGCGTACGTCACGGAGATGGGCTTCACCCACGTCGAGCTGATGCCGGTCGCCGAGCACCCCTTCGGCGGTTCCTGGGGATACCAGGTCACGGGCTTCTACGCCCCGACGGCCCGCCTCGGCACCCCCGACGACTTCAAGTACCTGGTGGACCGGCTGCACCAGGCCGGCATCGGCGTGATCATGGACTGGGTCCCGGCCCACTTCCCGCGCGACGAATGGGCGCTGGCCGAGTTCGACGGGCGCCCGCTGTACGAGCACCACGACCCGCTGCGGGCCGCCCACCCCGACTGGGGCACGCTGGAGTTCGACTTCGGCCGCCGTGAGGTGCGCAACTTCCTGGTGGCGAACGCCGTGTACTGGTGCGAGGAGTTCCACATCGACGGCCTGCGGGTGGACGCGGTCGCCTCCATGCTCTACCTCGACTACTCGCGCGAGCCGGGCCAGTGGACGCCCAACGAGCACGGCGGCCGGGAGAACCTGGACGCGGTGGCCTTCCTCCAGGAGATGAACGCCACCGTGTACCGGCGCTGCCCCGGGGTGGTGACCGTCGCCGAGGAGTCGACGGCCTGGGACGGCGTCACCCGCCCCACCCACCACAAGGGCCCCAGCGGCTTCGGCGGACTCGGTTTCGGCCTGAAGTGGAACATGGGCTGGATGCACGACTCGCTCCAGTACATGAGCCACGACCCCGTGCACCGCAAGTACCACCACCACGAGATGACCTTCTCGATGGTGTACGCCTACAGCGAGAACTACGTCCTGCCCATCTCCCACGACGAGGTGGTCCACGGCAAGCGGTCCCTGGTGTCGAAGATGCCGGGCGACTGGTGGCAGCAGCGCGCCAACCTCCGCGCCTACCTCGGCTTCATGTGGGCCCACCCCGGCAAGCAGCTCCTCTTCATGGGCCAGGAGTTCGCCCAGGGCGCCGAGTGGTCCGAGGCGCACGGACCCGACTGGTGGCTGCTCGACCCGTCCTACGGCGCCGCGGCCGATCACCGGGGCGTGCGGGAACTCGTGGGGGACCTGAACGGGCTGTACCGGGCGACCCCGGCGCTGTGGCAGCGGGACGCCGACCCGGCGGGCTTCCAGTGGATCACGGGCGACGCGGCGGACGACAACGTCCTCGCGTTCCTGCGGTACGACGCCGACGGCAGCCCGCTCCTCGCGGTCTCCCACCTGGCCCCGGTGGTGCGCCACGACTACCGCATCGGGGTCCCGGACGACGTCCCGGCCTGGCACGAGTCCCTCAACACGGACGCCGGCCGGTACGGCGGCAGCGACGTCACCCACCCGGACGTCGTCAAGCCCGAACCCCAGCCCTGGCACGGCCGCCCGGCGAGCATCCGCCTGACCCTGCCCCCGCTCGCGACGGTGTGGCTGCGGCCGGCCTGAGGGAGCGGGGCGGCCGGGCCGGAGTCCGGGCCCGGCCGCCCCGCCTGCCCTACGCGGCCGCCTCGCCCAGGGCGGTCGGCAGGTCGCCGGTGTGCAGCACCCCCAGCCGCTGTGTCGCCCGGGTCAGGGCCACGTACAGGTCGCTGGTGCCGTAGCCGCCCGGCTGCACCACCAGCACCGAGTCGAACTCCAGGCCCTTGGCCTGGCGCGGGTCGAGGAGGACGACCGCCCGCGTCAGGTCGGGTTCGGCCCCGGCCGTGACGCCGTCCAGGCGGGCGGCCAGGGCGCGGTGCAGCTCGCGCGGGGCGATGACCGCCAGGCGGCCCTCGGCCGGGGTGAGTTCGGCGACCGCCTTGGCGACGGCCTCGGGCAGCTCGCCGTCGGCCCTGCGCACCCAGGGCCGCACGCCCGTGGAGCGGACCGAGCTGGGCGGCTCGAAGTCCGGGTTCTCGGCACGGACCACGGCCGCGGCCAGGTCCATGATCTCCGACGGGGTGCGGTAGTTGACGCCGAGCCGGGTGTGCTCCCAGCGGTCCTCGACATAGGGGGCGAGGATGTCCGCCCAGGAGCCGACCCCGGCCGCCTCCGCGGTCTGCGCGGGGTCGCCGACCAGGGTCATCGAACGCGTCGGGCTGCGTCGCATCAGCAGCCGCCAGGCCATCGGCGACAGCTCCTGCGCCTCGTCGACGATGATGTGCCCGAACGCCCAGGTGCGGTCGGCGGCGGCCCGCTCGGCGGCGCTGCGGTGGTCCGCCTCCTCGTGCCGCTCGGCGAACCGCTCGGCGTCGATGATGTCGTGGGCGGACAGCACCTCGGAGGACTCGGGATCGCTGTCCTCCTTGTCCTCGAACTCGTAGGTCCGGGAGGCGTACGAGACGTCGAGGACGCCCTGCGCGTAGGCGATCTGCGTCTCGCGCTCCCGCTCGGCGCGGAAGCGGGCCGAGCGGTCGTCCTCACCGAGGAGTTCGGCGGCCTCGTCCAGCAGGGGCACGTCGGCGACGGTCCAGGCGCGGGTCACCGGGCGCCGGATCGCGTCGGCGTCCTCCTGGGGGAGGTGGCCGTCCGGCTCGGCGAGGAAGTCGGCGAGCAGCCGGCGCGGGGTGATCCGGGGCCACAACCGGTCGATGGCGGACCAGACCTCCGGGTTCTCGGCGAGTTCGTCGCGGATCTGGGTGATGTCGGAGGCGTCGAGCAGGCTGCTGCCGTCGTAGGGGTCGGTGCCCACGCGCTCGGCGTACAGCTCGGTGAGCGTGTTGAGGATGTGGCCCTCGAAGTGCTCGCGGGCCGCGTTGTGCGGCAGCCCGGCGGCCCGTGTGCGTTCGCGGGCGACGCTCACCAGGCCGTCGTCCAGCATCAGCACCTCGCGTTCGTGCTCGATCGCGATGACCGGGTCGGGCAGGGCCTGCCGGTCGCGCACGACGGCGGCGAGCACCTCGGCCATGGCGGCGCCGCCCTTGACGGCGGCCGCCCGCGGGGTGTCGGTGGCGGTGGCCTTCACCCCGGGGAACAGCTCGCCGACGGTGGCCAGCAGCACGCCGGTCTCGCCGAGCGAGGGCAGCACCTCGCCGATGTAGCCGAGGAAGGCCGGGTTGGGGCCGACGATCAGGACGGCCCGGCGGGCCAGCAGTTCCCGGTGCTCGTAGAGCAGGTAGGCCGCGCGGTGCAGCGCCACCGCGGTCTTGCCGGTGCCCGGGCCGCCCTCCACGACCAGCACACCCCGGTACGGCGCCCGGATGATGCGGTCCTGGGCGGCCTGGATGGTCTGCACGATGTCGCCCATCCGGCCGGTGCGCGCCGAGTTCAGCGCGGCCAGCAGCACGGCGTCCCCGGTGGGGTCCTCGTGCCCGGTGCGGGTGGCGTCGCCGAGGTCGAGGATCTCGTCGTGCAGGGAGGTGACGGTGCGGCCCTCGGTGGCGATGTGCCGGCGGCGGCGCAGCCCCATCGGGGTGTGGCCGGTGGCCAGGTAGAAGGGGCGGGCGACATCGGCCCGCCAGTCGATGAGGACCGGCGTGCGCTCGGCGTTCTCCTCGCGCAGCCCGATGCGGCCGATGTGGTGGCTGGTGCCGTCGGCCAGGTCGATCCGGCCGAAGCACAGCGAGCCGTCCACGGCGTTCAGCGCGGCGAGCAGCCCCGAGCGCTCGGCGACCAGGATGTCCCGCTCCAGCCGGGCCTGCATGGGCTTGTCACCCTGGGCGAGCGCGTCCGAGACCGAGGCCTCGGTCTCGCCGCGCAGCACGTCCACGCGCGCGTACAGTCCGTCGATGAATTCCTGCTCGTGCCGCAATTCATCGTCTGGAAATTCACTGTTCGACCAATCCGCGTTTGACAATTCCGCTCCCGCCCGGATAGACTGTGCCCACTGAGCTTCTCCGCGACCTATTTCGAATTGAAGTCGCGAACCACTGAATATACGCACAGAAATCCCCCGAGTGCAATTACTCGGGGGATTTTTCGTGGGCGCGACCGCCTTACAGCACGTCGGCCAGTTCCTCCAGCAGCCGCCGCTTGGGCCGTGCCCCCACCATCGAACGCACCGGCTCGCCGTCCCGGAAGACCATCAGGGTCGGCGTCGACAGCACGTTGTAGGCGATCGTGGTCCGCGGATTGCGGTCCACGTCGAGCTGGACGACCCTCAGCCGGTCGCCCTCCGCGAAGGCGATGTCCTTCAGCGCCGGCGCGAGCTGCCGGCACGGCCCGCACCAGTCGGCCGTGAACTGCACCAGCACCGGCAGATCCGCACCGATCACCTCCGCCTCGAAGTCGGCGTCCGTCACCTCGTCCAGTCCGCTCGTCAGACTCATCGAGCCGGCCCTCCCAGTTCGCACACGGGTTCCGGACCCCCCGGAACCAGCGACTCGGCGGCCAGCTCGTCCCGGGCCCGCTCGGCCCGTCGCAGCTGCCCCGAGACCGTGTCCCGCACGGCCCGGAGCTGCCCGATGAGCGCGTCCAGCTCGTCCAGCTTGCGCCGGTAGACCACCAGCGAGGCCGGGCAGGAGTCGCCCTCCGGGTGACCGGCACGCAGACACTCCAGGAACGGCCGCGTCTCCTCCAGGTCGAACCCGAAGTCCCGCAGCGTCCGGATCTGCTCCAGCAGCCTGAGGTCGCCCTCGTCGTAGGTGCGGTGCCCCTTGCCGTCCCGCCGGGCCGGCAGCAGCCCCCGCGCCTCGTAGTAGCGCAGGGTCCGTGTCGTCGTCCCGGCCCGCGCGGCCAGCTCGCCGATTCGCATGCCCCCGACGGTAGGCGTTGACGCCGACGTCAATGCAAGACGCCGACCGAGCCGACCCCCGCCGACTCCTCCACCTCCAGCAGGGAGGCGCTGTGGCGTTCCTCGTCGAACTTGCGGCGGCCGCCGCGCAGGCCGAAGAGGCGTTTGGCCAGGAGGATGTAGAGAACGGCGAGGATGTTGAGGACCAGCGTGACGATCTTCAGGTAGCTGATCTTCTCGGTGAGTTCGTAGATCTCCAGGGGCAGGAACGCGGCGGTGGCGACCACCGTCAGGTACTCCGCCCAGCGCTTGGCGTACCAGAGACCGCCCGCCTCGACCAGCTCGATCAGCGCGTAGGCCAGCAGCAGGGCGGCCACCAGCAGCAGCGTGGAGTGCTTGTAGCCGAAGGCCTTCTGGATGGAGCCGACGACGGGCGAGTGGTCGAGGTCGTAGTGGAAGTGCCTGAAGACCGGGCGCAGCACGTCCAGGTTTTGGTTGAACAGCCGCCGCACGGCGTCCTGGCTGTTGCTGAACTTCCACACCGCCACGGCGACCAGGACGATGAACACCCCGCGCACGGCCCGCTCGATCGCCAGGAAGCGGAGGATGAACAGGTCCCGCAGCACCTTGCCGCGCGGTACCAGCGGGGCGTCCGCGGCCGGTCCCGAGCCGTGCGGCTCACCGAGCACGAAGTCGCCGCAGCGCAGGCAGCGCCACACGTCCCCGAGGGCGGTCTGGGCGTGCAGCCGGGTACGCAGCCGCGGATCCTCGGGCGCGTAGGTCACGTGACCCTTGCGCGCGCAGGTCCGCCGGTCCCAGTCGATCTTCATCCCCCGTGCCTCCAAACTGACTCACACCTACATGACGCCACGCACCGACGTGCCGTTCCGGTCGATCCGCAGCGGCACGTTAACGGATCGGGGCGCGAAGGTGTCAGCCGGCGGCGCTCTGCGCGAGTTCCTTCCGCTCTTCCTTCATCTCCGTCACAGGAGCCTCGCGGCGCGGGAGCAGGACCGCCACCAGGACCGTGCCGATGCCGAGGACGATCGCGCCGACCAGGCTGGTGTGGGCGACCGCGTCGGAGAAGGAGGAGCCGACCGCGTCGGCCATCCGCCGGGCGTCCGCGGCGAGTTCGGCGGCCTGCTGCTTGAGCTGCGCTGCCTGCTGCGGGTCGCTCGTGCGGCCCGCCTCCGCGGCGAGCTGCTGCGCCTTGTCGCCGATGCCCTGGGCGACGGCGTACCCGGCGCCGACCGAGTCCCGGGCGGTGTCCAGGGCGTTCGCCGGGAGCCTGCTGCCGGCCGTGGCGTCGGTGAGGTGGTCGCCGTACGAGGTGGCGAGCAGCGAGCCGAGGATGGCGATGCCGAGCGAGCCGCCCAGCTCCAGCGAGGTGTCGTTGACCGCACCGCCGACGCCCAGCTCGGACTCCGGGAAGGCGCCCATGATGGCGTCGGTGCAGGGCGAGAGCGCGAGGCCGATGGCGAGGCCGAGGATGATCAGGGGCGCCACGAAGTCGCCGTAGGTGGAGCCGGCGTCCACCCGGGTCAGCAGTGCGAGGGCCGTGGTGCCGCCGACCATGCCCGCGGTGACGGTGATCCGCATGCCGACGCGCGGGGTGAGCCAGCCGGTGAGGGCGGAGCCCGCGAAGACGGCGCCGGCCAGCGGCAGCATGCGCACGCCGGTCTGCAGGGCGTCGTAGCCGAGGACGAACTGCAGGTGCTGGGTGAGGTAGTAGAAGGCGCCGAAGACGGCGAGGAAGAACAGGGCGACGGCCAGGTTGGAGCCCGCGAACCGACGGCCGGTGAAGCGGCGCACGTCGAGGATCGGGCGGGGGTGGCGCAGCTCCCAGAGGACGAAGGCGACCAGGCCGGCGCCCGCGACGACCGCCGCCGTGACGGCCTTCACGCCCCAGCCGAAGTGCGGGCCCTCGATGATCATGTAGACGAGCGAGCCGGTCCAGATCACCGACAGCAGGCCGCCGACGTAGTCGATGCGGTCGTGGTGCCCGGCCCTGGACGGCGGTACGAGGACGAAGGCGGCGACGATCGCGAGGGCCGCGACGGGCACGTTGATCAGGAAGGTCGAGGACCAGCCGTGGTGGCGCAGCAGCGCGCCGGCGACCACCGGGCCCGCGGCGATGGCGAGGCCGGCGGTGGCCGTCCACAGGGTGATCGCCTTGGCCCGCTCGGCCCGCGGGAAGGTCGCGGCGAGCAGCGAGAGGGTGGCCGGCATGATCAGCGCGGCGCCGACGCCCATCACGGCGCGGGCGGCGATGACGGTGGCCGCGCTGGTGGCGAGGTAGCCGAAGACGGCGCCCCCGCCGAAGACGACGAGCCCGAGGACGAGCGCCCCGCGCCGGCTGTACTTGTCGCCGATCGCGCCGAGCAGCAGCATCAGGGCCGCGTAGGGGACGGTGTAGCCGTCGATCACCCACTGCAGGTCGGCGCCGGAGAGCCCGAGGTCCTTCGTCATGTCGGGCGCGGCGACCGTGAGGGCGGTGTTCGCCATCACGATGATCAGCAGGCTCAGGCAGAGCACCAGCAGCGCCCACCAGCGCCGGGCGTAGGGGCGCTCCATCTTCTCGACCGGTTCGGTCATGACGAGTCGCATGGCAGGGATCGCCTTCCTCGGGTACGCGACAGCACTTGCACAGCGGCGTGCAATTGCACAACCATGTGCAATGTACGGCGTTGCACAGCGCTGTGCAACTCACGGAAGGGCGTGCAGAATGACTGTCATGACCACGGGTAACCCCAGCCGCGCCGACGCCAACCGGCGCCGCATCCTCGACGTCGCCCTCGCCGAGCTGCTGCGCGACCCCGACGCCTCCATGGACCAGATCGCGCGCGCCGCCGGCGTCGTACGACGCACGGTGTACGGCCATTTCCCCAGCCGTGAGGCGCTGATCAGCACCCTCGTCGACGAGGCGGTGCAGGCGCTGGCAGACGCGGACGCGGCGGTGCGCGCGGGGGTGGCGGACCCGGCGGAGGCGGTGGCCCGGTCGGTCCTCGCGATCTGGGCGACCGCCGACCGCTACCGGCTGCTGATCGCCCTGGCCCAGCGCACGGTCACCGTCCAGGGCATCCGCGAACGCCTGGCGCCCCTGCGCGAGGCCAAGCTGCGGGTGCTCCGGCAGGGCCTGGAGACGGGCGTCTTCAGCTCCCCACTGCCCGCGCCGGCCCTGGCGTACGTGCACGAGCAGATGCTGTTCGCCCTGATGGAGGCGGTGAACGACGGCCTGCTCACGGCCGAGGAGGCGGGCCGCGCCGCCACGGTCACGGTGCTGACCGCGGCGGGCGTGCCCGCCCCGAGGGCCACCGCACTGGTGGCCGAGGTGAGTGCGCGGCCGTAGCGCGCCGACGGCCGGACGCCCGACCCCGGGTCAGGCGGGGCCGGGCGTCCGGAACTCGTACGGTCGGTCAGGCCTTGGCCAGCTCCTCCTCCCGGGGATCGGGCACCCCGGCGCCCGTGGACCGGTTCTCGTCGAGCAGGGTCGTCTCGTCGAACGGCAGCTCACCGGCGAGCACCTGCCCGACCCGCGCCCGGTCGATCTCCTTGGTCCAGGTGCCGACCAGCACGGTGGCGACCGCGTTGCCCGCGAAGTTGGTCAGCGCCCGGGCCTCGCTCATGAACCGGTCGATGCCGACGATCAGGCCGACCCCGTCGACCAGCGCGGGCTTGTGCGACTGCAGGCCGCCGGCCAGGGTGGCGAGACCCGCGCCGCTGACACCCGCCGCGCCCTTGGACGCCAGCAGCAGGAACAGCAGCAGCGGGATCTGCTCGCCCACCGACATCGGGGTGCCCAGCGCGTCCGCGATGTAGAGCGACGCCATGGTCATGTAGATCATCGTGCCGTCGAGGTTGAAGGAGTACCCGGTCGGCACGGTGATGCCGACGACCGGCTTGCTGACGCCCAGGTGCTCCATCTTCGCGATCAGCCGCGGCAGCGCGGACTCGGAGGAGGAGGTGGACAGGATCAGCAGGAACTCCCGGGCGAGGTACTTGCACAGGGAGAAGACGTTCACCCCGGCGACGATCCGCAGCAGCGCGCCGAGCACCACGAAGACGAACAGGAAGCAGGTGACGTAGAAGCCGAGCATCAGTACGGCGAGGCTCTTCAGCGCGTCCAGGCCGGCCGAGCCGGTGACGGCGGCGATGGCACCGAAGGCGCCGATCGGCGCGGCCCACATGACCATGGACAGGATGCGGAAGACGAGGCGCTGGATGTGCTCGATGCCGCGCAGCACCGGCTGCCCGACCGAACCCATGGCCTGGAGGGCGAACCCGGCGAGCAGGGCGACCAGCAGCGTCTGCAGGACCTGGCCCTCGGTGAAGGCGGACACGAACGTCGTCGGGATGATCGACAGCACGAAGTCGACGGGCGGCAGGGCGTCGCTGGAGACCTGGGCGTGCCCGGTCTGCCGGAGCGCGTTCGTCAGGTGCAGCCCGTCACCGGGGTGCAGCACGTTGCCGACGACGAGGCCGATGGCGAGGGCGACCAGCGACATCACGAGGAAGTAGCCGAGGGCGATACCGCCGACGGCGCCCACCTTGGCCGCCTTGCGGACGGATCCGATCCCGAGCACGATCGTGCAGAAGATGATCGGCGAGATCATCATCTTGATCAGGTTGACGAAGCCGGTGCCCAGCGGCTTCAGCTGGACCGCGGCATCGGGCCAGATCAGGCCCACGGCGATGCCGAGCGCGACCGCCACGATGACGGCGATGTACAGATAGTGGGTCCGGTCCCGCTTCACACGGGGTGCGGCAGGTGCCGTATCGGGGGTGCTGGCGGCCACGACTGCCCTCCTTGACGTCTTTGTCGGTGAACAACCGGCGTGCGGCTCACGTCCGGGGTTACTGGGGGAATGCCGTGACTATCTCCCGAGCTGTGAGGGCGGTCACCCTTCCGTTCATTTAGTTCACGCCGAACCGGGGAGGCACACTGCTGGCATGCGCTTTCCGTCCCTCACCCGACCCCGCAGCCTGGCGGGCCAGCTGTTCGCCATGCAGGCCGTGCTGATAGCGGTGGTCGTGGCCGGGTACGCGCTGTTCACCTACGTCAGCGACCAGCGGCAGGCCGAGGCGGCGGCCGCGCGGCAGGCCACGGCGGTGGCCCGGTCGATCGCGGACTCCCCCTCGGTCCGCTCGGCGATCGGCACCGCGGACCCCAGCGCCCGTCTGGAGCCGTACGCCCTCCAGGTCACCCGGGACACGAACGTCGACTTCGTCACGATCATGAACCCCTCGGGCATCCGCTGGACCCACCCGGACCGGCGGCAGATCGGCAAACGCTTCCTCGGCACCATCGCCCCCGCCCAGCACGGGCACACCTTCACCGAGACCTACACCGGCACGCTCGGCCCCTCCACGCGCGCGGTGACCCCGGTGACCGACAACGGCCGGATCGTCGGCCTGGTCAGCGCCGGCATCACGGTGGAGACCATCAGCCAACGGGTCCGGGACCAGGTCACCGCCCTGCTCGGGGTGGCCGGCGGCGTCCTGCTGCTGGGCGCGGTCGGCACGTACGTCGTCAACGCCCGGTTGCGCCGCCACACCCACGGCATGAACTCCACCGAGCTGAGCCGGATGCACGACTACCACCAGGCGGCGCTGCACGCGGTCCGCGAGGGCCTGCTGATGCTGGACGGGCAGTACCGGGTGGCGCTGATCAACGACGGGGGCCGGGAGCTGCTGGGCGTCGGCGAGGAGGAGGACGTGGTCGGCCGCACGGTGGCCGGCCTGGGGCTGCCGGCGCCGCTGACCGGCGCGCTGCTGTCCTCACGGCCGCGGGTGGACGAGGTGCATCTGACGGCGTCCCGGGTGCTGGTGGTGAACACCTCCCCGGTGTCCGGCGGAGAGCGGCGCGGCACCGTCGCGACCCTCCGCGATGTGACCGAACTCCAGTCACTGATGGGTGAGTTGGACTCGGAGCGCGGTTTCGTCCAGGCGCTGCGCTCGCAGGCGCACGAGGCGGCGAACCGGCTTCACACCGTCGTGTCGCTGATCGAGCTGGGCCGGGCCGAGGAGGCGGTGGACTTCGCCACGGCCGAGCTGGAACTGGCGCAGGCGCTGACCGACCAGGTGGTGGCGGCGGTGAGCGAACCGGTGCTCGCGGCACTGCTGCTGGGCAAGACCGCCCAGGCCAACGAGCGGGGCGTGGAGCTGGTGGTGTCGCCGGACAGCGGCCTGGACGACGGCCTCCTCGGCGACCTCCCGGCGCGCGACCTGGTGACGATCCTCGGCAACCTGATCGACAACGCGGTGGACGCGGCGCAGGGCGGCGTGCGGGCGCGGGTGACCGTGACGGCGTACGCCTCGGACGCCGAACTGGTGCTGCGCGTGGCGGACACCGGCCCCGGTGTCGACCCCGACCACGCCGACCTGGTATTCCAGCGGGGGTTCTCCACGAAGCCGGCCGGGCCCGGCGGACGGGGCCTCGGGCTGGCCCTGGTCCGGCAGGCGGTGACCCGCCACGAGGGCACGCTGACGGTTGCGGAACCGGACGACGAGGGCGAGGGCGGCGCGGTGTTCGAGGTGCGGTTGCCGTTGCGCACGGCGTCCCCGGTGCCCGGAGGGGGTGCGGCGTGACGGACTCCCGGCCGATCAGAGTGCTGGTGGTGGAGGACGACCCGGTCGCCGCCGACGCGCATGTGATGTACGTGGGCCGGGTGCCGGGCTTCGTCGCGGTGGGGAAGGCGCACACGGGCGCCGAGGCCCGCCGCGTCCTGGACCGCACGGCCGTGGACCTGCTCCTGCTGGACCTGCACCTCCCGGATGTGCACGGCCTGCAGTTCGCCCGCTCCCTGCGGGCCGCCGGGCATCACGCGGACGTGATAGCGGTGACGTCCGCGCGGGACCTGGCGGTGGTTCGGGAGGGCGTCTCGCTGGGCGTCGTCCAGTACGTGCTGAAACCCTTCACCTTCGCCACGCTCCGCGACCGCCTGGTCCGCTACGCCGAGTTCCACGCGGCGGTGGGCGAGGCGAGCGGGCAGGACGAGGTGGACCGCGCGCTGGCGGTCCTGCGGGCCCCGGCGCCCGCCGCGCTCCCCAAGGGGCTCAGCGGGCCGACCCTGGAGCGGGTGACCGGCGCGCTGCGCGAGGCGCCGGAGGGCCTGACGGCCGCCGGGCTCGCCGAGTCCGTGGGCATCTCGCGGATCACCGCGCGCCGTTACCTGGAGCACCTGGTCGAGGCGGGCCGGGCCGACCGCAGCCCGCTGTACGGGCAGGTGGGGCGGCCGGAGCTGGTGTACCGCTGGGTCTTCCAGACGCGCTGAGCCCGCCCGAGGAGCGAACCGGGGCCCGTCGAGCGGCCCCGGGGGGAAGTGTTCCGTCCGTTACATACCGAACGGCCGGAACTGTACGTTCCGACAATCCGTGATCCTGGCCGAACAGACCGTAGCCATCCCGTCACCGCACCCCTAGCTTGTCCGGGGTGCACCCACCCTCAGCTCCTCCGTTCAACGCCCCGGCCGCCCGCAGGCTGCGCGCCGCGCTCGGCATGGGCCCCGAGCACGTCGCCTACGGCATGCGGGCGTCGTACGGGCTGCCGTACGTCACGCCCGATCTCGTGATCGCCTGGGAGCGCGGCACCGTCTCCCCGAGCAACCCCGAACTCACCGCACTCTCAGGCGTGTTGTGGTGTTCTCCGGGGGAGCTCATCGGCCGGCCCCGCACGCTGCGCGAGCACCGCATCGCGCGCGGGGTCGCGCCGGGGGACGTGGCCCGTGCGGTCGGCGTGGACCTGCCGGCGTATCTGCGGATGGAGGAGAGCGGGTCCTGGCGCGGCAGCGAGCGCCAGTCGGCCGCGCTCGCGCAGACGCTGCGCCTGGCCCTGCCCGACTTCGTGGCCGTCACGGGCCGCGAGGCGAAGCTCGCCGAGCTGCTGCACAGCGCGGTGACCACCCGCTGGCAGGCGTACGTCCGCCCGGTGGCGAAGCTGGCGCCCGTCGACCGGGGCGTCCTGGAGGACGTCCTGCAGGACCTGCACCAGGACTACCAGGGCCACATGGCCGCCACCCTCAGCTGGGGCGGCGGCAGCGACAGCGCCAGCGAGTCGGGGCGGGACTTCCTCGACCGGATCGTGGACAACTTCTGGGCGTCGGTCGAGGAGGCCGGCGAAGCGGTCTGAGGCCGCGTCGCCCTGAGCCTGCCGGCGACGGCTAGAAGACCGACTCGGCTTCGTCCATGCGGTCCTTCGGCACCGTCTTCAGCTCGGTGACCGCCTCCGCGAGCGGCACCATCAGGATGTCGGTGCCGCGCAGCGCGGTCATCCGGCCGAACTCGCCGCGGTGCGCGGCCTCGACGGCGTGCCAGCCGAAGCGGGTGGCGAGGACGCGGTCGTAGGCGGTGGGCACGCCACCGCGCTGGACATGGCCGAGGATGACCGGCTTGGCCTCGGTGCCGAGGCGCCGCTCCAGCTCGTACGCCAGCGCGGTGCCGATGCCCTGGAAGCGCTCGTGGCCGTACTGGTCGATCTCGCCCTTGCCGTAGTCCATGGTGCCCTCGGCGGGGTGGGCGCCCTCGGCGACGCAGACGACGGCGAACTTCTTGCCGCGGGAGAAGCGCTCCTCGACCATCTTGACCAGGTCGGCCGGGTCGAAGGGGCGCTCGGGCAGGCAGATGCCGTGGGCGCCGGCGGCCATGCCGGACTCCAGCGCGATCCAGCCGGCGTGCCGGCCCATGACCTCGACGACCATCACCCGCTGGTGGGACTCGGCGGTCGTCTTCAGGCGGTCCATCGCCTCGGTCGCGACGCCGACGGCGGTGTCGAAGCCGAAGGTGCGGTCGGTGGAGGAGATGTCGTTGTCGATGGTCTTGGGCACGCCGACGACCGGGAGGCCGGCGTCGGAGAGCATGCGGGCCGCGGTCAGGGTGCCCTCGCCGCCGATCGGGATCAGCGCGTCGATGCCGAACTCCGCGACCATGTCGGTCGCCTTGGCGCAGGCCTCGCGCAGCCGGTCGCGCTCCAGGCGGGAGGAGCCGAGGATGGTGCCGCCGCGGGCCAGGATGCCGCTGACCGCGTCCAGGTCGAGGGAGCGGTAGTGGCGGTCGAGCAGGCCCCGGTAGCCGTCCTCGAATCCGATGACCTCGTCGCCGTACTGCGCCACCGCCCGGTGCACGACCGACCGGATCACGGCGTTCAGGCCGGGGCAGTCGCCGCCTGCGGTGAGAACTCCGATGCGCATCGTGCTGTGTCTCCTGCTCGCTGTGGGTACCGGTGAGCCGGTTCCGATTCTTTCACGTCCGCCGGGGCGGTGAAATCCTGACGGGCGCCTTATCCGGCAGCAGGGGTACTGTCAAGAGGGCCGCTCACCTCGGTGGGCGATTTTTGTGCCGACGACGCGCCGTACAAGACATGAGGAACGGAGTGGACACGTGACGCGCAGCGTGTACGTGACCGGGATCGACCGCGGCGACGGCCGACAGGTCGTGGAGCTGGGGGTCATGGAACTCCTGACCCGGCAGGTCGACCGGGTGGGGGTGTTCCGCCCGCTCGTCCACGACGGTCCCGATCGCCTGTTCGAGTTGCTGCGGGCACGCTACCGCCTCTCGCAGGACCCGGCGACCGTCTACGGCATGGACTACCACGAGGCGTCCGCGCTCCAGGCCGAGCAGGGCACCGACGAGCTGGTCTCCGCCCTCGTCGACCGCTTCCACCTGGTGGCCCGCGACTACGACGTCGTGCTCGTCCTCGGCACCGACTTCGCCGCCACCCAGCTCCCGGACGAGCTGTCCCTCAACGCCCGCCTGGCCAACGAGTTCGGCGCCTCCGTGCTGCCGGTGGTCGGCGGCCGCGGGCAGAGCGCCGAGTCCGTGCTGGCCGAGACCCGCAACGCCCACCGCGCCTACGACGGCCTCGGCTGCGACGTCCTCGCCATGGTCGCCAACCGGGTGACCCGCGAGGACCGCGACGAGATCGCCGAGCGGCTGGCCGGCCGGCTGCCGGTGCCCTGCTACGTCCTGCCCGACGAGCCCGCGCTCTCCGCGCCGACCGTCTCCCAGATCGCCCAGGCCCTCGACGCCAGGGTGCTGCTCGGCGACGACTCCGGGCTCGCCCGGGACGCCCTCGACTTCGTCTTCGGCGGTGCGATGCTGCCGAACTTCCTCGGCGCCCTGACCCCGGGCTGCCTGGTCGTCACCCCCGGGGACCGCGCCGACCTGGTCGTCGGCTCGCTGGCCGCGCACAGCGCCGGCACCCCGCCGATAGCCGGCGTGCTGCTGACCCTGAACGAGGTGCCGAGCGAGGAGATCCTCACCCTGGCCGCGCGCCTCGCGCCGGGCACCCCGGTCCTCTCCGTGACCGGCAACAGCTTCCCCACCGCCGAGCAGCTCTTCTCCCTGGAGGGGAAAATGACGGCGGCCACCCCGCGCAAGGCGGAGACCGCGCTCGGCCTGTTCGAGCGGTACGCGGACACCGCCGGCCTGGCCGGCCGGGTCTCCGCGCCGAGCAGCGACCGGGTCACCCCGATGATGTTCGAGCACAAGCTGCTCGAACAGGCCCGCGCCGACAAGCGCCGGGTGGTCCTCCCGGAGGGCGGCGAGGAGCGGGTGCTGCACGCGGCCGAGGTGCTGCTGCGCCGGGGCGTGTGCGACCTGACGCTGCTGGGCCCGGAGGACCAGATCCGCAAGAAGGCCGCCGACCTCGGCATCGACCTCGGCGACACCCAGCTGATCGACCCGGCCACCTCCGAGCTGCGCGACGCCTTCGCCGAGAAGTACGCCCGGCTGCGCGCCCACAAGGGCGTCACGGCCGAGCTGGCCTACGACGTCGTGTCCGACGTGAACTACTTCGGCACCCTGATGGTCCAGGAGGGCCTGGCCGACGGCATGGTGTCCGGGTCGGTGCACTCCACGGCGGCCACCATCCGGCCCGCCTTCGAGATCATCAAGACCAGGCCGGACTCCTCCATCGTCTCGTCCGTGTTCTTCATGTGCCTGGCCGACAAGGTGCTGGTCTACGGCGACTGCGCGGTCAACCCGGACCCGGACGCCGAGCAGCTGGCGGACATCGCCGTCCAGTCGGCGGCCACTGCCGCGCGGTTCGGGGTGGAGCCGCGGATCGCGATGCTGTCGTACTCCACCGGGACGTCCGGCTCGGGCGCGGACGTGGACAAGGTGCGCGAGGCGACCGAGCTGGCGCGCTCGCGGCGGCCGGACCTGAAGATCGAGGGGCCGATCCAGTACGACGCGGCCGTGGAGCCGACCGTGGCCGCCGCCAAGCTGCCCGGCTCCGAGGTCGCCGGGCAGGCCAGCGTGCTGATCTTCCCCGACCTCAACACCGGCAACAACACCTACAAGGCCGTGCAGCGCTCGGCCGGCGCGATCGCCGTCGGACCGGTGCTGCAGGGTCTGCGCAAGCCGGTCAACGACCTGTCCCGGGGCGCGCTCGTGCAGGACATCGTGAACACGGTCGCCATCACGGCGATCCAGGCCCAGAACTCCAGCGAGAAGGCGTACCAGCAGTGACCTCCCCCACCCGCGTCCTCGTCCTCAACTCCGGCTCGTCGTCGGTGAAGTACCAGCTGCTGGACATGCGGGACCACAGCCGGCTGGCGGTGGGACTGGTCGAGCGCATCGGCGAGCAGACCTCGCGGCTCAGGCACACCTGCGTCACCAGCGGTGACACCCGCGAGTACGGCGGTCCGATCGCCGACCACGACGCCGCCCTCAAGGCGGTCGCCGAGGAGCTGGGCCGGGACGGCCTCGGGCTGGACTCGCCGGAACTGGCCGCGATCGGGCACCGGGTGGTGCACGGCGGCATGTTCTTCACCGAGCCCACGGTCATCGACGACGCGGTGCTCACCGAGATCGAGCGGCTGATCCCCGTCGCCCCGCTGCACAACCCGGCCAACCTCACCGGCATCCGCACCGCGCGGGCGCTGCGCCCCGACCTGCCCCAGGTCGCCGTCTTCGACACCGCGTTCCACACGACCATGTCGGAGTCCGCGGCCCGCTACGCGATCGACCCGCGGATCGCCGACCGGTACCGCATCCGCCGCTACGGCTTCCACGGCACCTCGCACGCCTACGTCGCCCGGGAGACCGCGCGGCTGCTGGGCAAGGACCCCTCCGAGGTCAACGTCATCGTGCTGCACCTCGGCAACGGCGCCTCGGCCTCCGCGGTCGAGCGGGGGCGGTGCGTGGACACCTCCATGGGGCTGACGCCTTTGGAGGGGCTGGTGATGGGTACGCGAAGCGGTGATCTGGATCCGGCCGTCATCTTCCATTTGGCGCGTGTTGGCGGAATGTCCATGGACGAGATCGACACTCTTCTCAACAAGAGGAGCGGTCTGTTCGGTCTCTGCGGCGACAACGACATGCGGGAGATCCGCCGCCGGATCGACGAGGGCGACGAAGAAGCCGCCCTCGCCTTCGACATTTACATTCACCGGCTCAAGAAGTACATCGGGGCCTATTACGCCGTCCTGGGGACGGTGGACGCGGTCGCCTTCACGGCCGGCGTGGGCGAGAACGCGGCGCCGGTCCGGGAGGCCGCGATCGCGGGCCTGGAGGGCCTCGGCCTGGCGGTCGACCCGGAGCTGAACGCCGTACGAGCGGACCGGTCCAGGGTGATCTCGCCGGGGGACGCGCGTGTCGCCGTCGCCGTGGTCCCGACGGACGAGGAAATGGAGATCGCCACCCAGACCTACGCACTGGTCGGAAAGAGCAGTTGAGCAATACACCGCAGTAACACGCCTGAGCGCATGTCCGCCCATTTGTATCTTCCGCCAGACGGAATATTCCGCAGCGAAACAAACCGATAGGATCGCCCCATGCGCCGTTCGAAAATCGTCTGTACTCTCGGCCCCGCGGTCGACTCCCACGAGATGCTCGTCGCCATGATCGAGGCGGGCATGAATGTAGCCCGCTTCAACTTCAGCCACGGCTCCCACGCCGAGCACCAGGCGCGGTACGACCGCGTCCGGGCCGCTTCCAAGGAGACCGGCCGGCCCATCGGCGTCCTCGCCGACCTGCAGGGCCCGAAGATCCGCCTGGAGACCTTCGCCGAGGGTCCGGTCGAGCTCGAGCGCGGTGACGAGTTCGTCATCACGACCGAGGACGTACCGGGCGACAAGCACATCTGCGGTACGACGTACAAGGGGCTGCCGGGCGACGTCTCGCGCGGCGACCAGGTCCTGATCAACGACGGCAACGTCGAGCTGAAGGTCCTGGACGTCGAGGGCCCGCGGGTGCGGACGATCGTCATCGAGGGCGGTGTCGTCTCCGACCACAAGGGCATCAACCTGCCCGGCGCGGCCGTCAACGTGCCCGCGCTGAGCGAGAAGGACATCGAGGACCTCCGCTTCGCCCTCCGCATGGGCTGCGACATGGTCGCGCTCTCCTTCGTCCGGGACGCCAAGGACGTCGCCGACGTCCACCGCGTGATGGACGAGGAGGGCCGCCGGGTGCCGGTCATCGCCAAGGTGGAGAAGCCGCAGGCGGTGCAGAACATGGAGGACGTCGTCGCGGCGTTCGACGCCGTGATGGTGGCCCGTGGCGACCTGGCCGTCGAGTACCCGCTCGAGAAGGTCCCCATGGTGCAGAAGCGCCTGATCGAGCTGTGCCGGCGCAACGCCAAGCCGGTGATCGTGGCGACCCAGATGATGGAGTCGATGATCACCAACTCGCGCCCGACCCGTGCCGAGGCCTCCGACGTGGCCAACGCGATCCTGGACGGCGCCGACGCGGTCATGCTGTCCGCCGAGTCCAGCGTGGGCGCGTACCCGGTGGAGACGGTCAAGACGATGTCGAAGATCGTCCAGGCGGCCGAGCAGGAGCTGCTCTCCAAGGGCCTGCAGCCGCTGGTGCCCGGCAAGAAGCCGCGCACGCAGGGCGGTTCGGTGGCCCGCGCGGCCTGCGAGATCGCCGACTTCCTCGGCGGCCGGGGCCTGATCGCCTTCACCCAGTCCGGTGACACCGCGCGCCGTCTCTCCCGCTACCGCGCGGTCCAGCCCATCATCGCCTTCACCACCGACGAGGGCACCCGCAACCAGCTCACCCTGAGCTGGGGCGTGGAGCCGCACGTGGTGCCGTTCGTGAACACCACCGACGAGATGGTCGACCTGGTGGACCAGGAGGTCGCGAGGCTCGGCCGCTTCGACGCGGGCGACACCGTGATCATCACCGCCGGCTCGCCCCCCGGGGTCCCCGGCACCACCAACATGCTCCGCGTGCACCACCTCGGCACCCAGAGCAACTGACAAGCCCCGTAAGGGCTTTGTACGGCGCCGAGGGCGCCCCCCTGGAC
>NZ_JBSGDB010000105.1:0-21738 GCF_053602155.1 Streptomyces sp. NPDC004561 | reverse complement strand
GGGCGGCCGCCCGTCGGGCGCCCGGACCGCGGCGGGCGCGGGCAGCGCCTTGCGGTCCAGCTTGCCGTTGGGCGTCAGCGGCAGCGCGTCCAGCGGGACGACGGCCGCCGGCACCATGTAGTCCGGCAGGGTCGCCGCCGCGTGCGCGAGCAGCTCGTCCACGGGGACGCGGGCCGGAGCCTCCGCCGTCGGCACGGGCCCGGCCGGCACCACGTACGCCACCAGCCGCCTGGCTCCCGAGGCGTCCTCCCGGACGACGACCGCGGCCTGGGCGACCGACCCGTGGCGCAGCAGCGCCGTCTCGATCTCGCCCGGCTCGATCCGCTGGCCGCGCAGCTTGACCTGCTGGTCGGCCCGGCCCAGGTACTCCAGCTCGCCGTCCGGCGTCCAGCGCACGACGTCACCGGTGCGGTACATCCGCTCGCCCGGCGCGCCGAACGGGTCGGCGACGAACCGCTCCGCGGTCAGCTCCGGCCGGTGCACGTATCCGGCGGCCAGCTGACGCCCCGCGAGGTACAGCTCGCCGGGCACCCCGGGCGGCAGCAGCCGCAGCGCCTCGTCCAGGACGTACACCCGGCTGTTCCACAGGGGCCGGCCGATCGGCACCACCGTGGTGCGGCCGGACCGGACGCACTCCGCGTAGGTGATCTCCACGGCGGCCTCGGTGGGGCCGTAGAGGTTGTGCAGCCGCGCCCCGAGGACCGCGAAGAACCGGTCCACCGTCTCCGGGGGCAGCGCCTCGCCGATCGAGAACACCTGGCGCAGGCCGGTGCAGCCGGCGACGGACGGCTCCCGCAGGAACGCCTGGAGCATCGACGGCACGAACTGGACGCAGGTCACCGACTCCCGCCGGATGAGATCGGCCAGGTAGGCGGGGTCCTTGTGGCCGCCGGGCGCGGCGACCACCAGCGCGGCCCCGGTCTGCAGGGTCCAGAAGAACTCCCACAGCGAGGTGTCGAACCCGCACGGCGTCTTCAGCAGCACCCGGTCGCCCGGGCCGATCCGGTACTGGTCCTGCATCCACAGCAGGCTGTTGGTGATCGCCTTGTGCGGTACGACGACACCCTTGGGGCGTCCGGTGGAGCCCGACGTGAAGATGACGTAGGCGGGACTGTCGCCGGTGAGCCGGCGCTCGGCCCGGACGGGGGCGGCGGAGCCGGAGTCCGGGGTCTCGTCCACAAGGAGCCGGGGGACGTCCGAGGCGGGCAGGCCGGACGCGGCCTCGCCGGTGGTGAGCAGCAGGACGGGGGCGGCGTCCTCCATCATCCAGCCGATCCGCTCGGCCGGGTAGTCGACGTCGACGGGGACGTAGGCCGCGCCCGCCGCCAGCACGGCGTGCAGCGCCACCACCAACTCCGCCGACCGGGGCACGGCCACGGCCACGAAGTCCCCTTCGCGCACGCCTTGTTCGCGCAGCCGTCCGGCCAGCCGGGCGACCCGGCCCGCGAACTCGGCGTACGTCGTCTCCCGCCCGTCCGCCACCAGCGCGACGGCGTCCGGGGTACGGGCGGCCTGGGCCTCGAAGAGGTCCGGCAGCGTGGTGTCGGGGACCTCCCGGGCGGTGGCGTTCCACTCGTGCAGCACCTGCCCTCGCTCGTCCGGCGTCAGCAGCGGGATCCGGCCGACCAGCGTGTCGGGGGCGGTGGCGAAGGTCTCCAGCAGCATCCGCAGCCGGTCCGCGAGGCGGGCCACGGTCCGCTCGTCGAACAGGTCCGCGCGGTAGCTGAGCGCGAGCCGCAGCGAACGGCCGGGCGCGACGGTCAGGTTGAGCGGGTAGTGGGTCGAGCCGGTGGCCTCCGGGCCCTCGCCGTCCTCGGCGGCCGGGGCGATCCGCAGCCGGCCCCCGGCGGCCGAGGCGGCCTCCGGCGGCTCCTCGCCCCCGGTCAGCGGGGCGCTCACGAACGCGACCGTGCTGTCGTACAGCTCGCCCATGCCCACCCGGCGGTGGATGCCGGCCAGGCCCAGGAAGTGGTACGGCTCCAGCTCGGCCTGCTCCCGCTGGACGCGCTCCAGCAGCTCGGCCAGCGGTTCGCCGGGGCGCGTGCGCACCCGCACCGGAGCGGCGTTGATCAGCGGGCCGACGATCTCCTCGACCCCGTCCAGCTCCGGCGGCCGGCCCGAGACGGTCTGCCCGAACACCACGTCCGGCCGTCCGGTCAGACCGCTCAGCAGCAGCGCCCAGGCGCCCTGCACCACGGTGTTCAGGGTGAGCCCGGCGGCACGCGCGGTCGCCGTCACCGCGGCGGTCACGTCCTCGGGCAGGTCACTGACGTACAGCCGGGGCAGCGCCCGCGGGCCGCTCGCGGCCCGGCCGCCGGCCACCAGCGTCGGGCCCGGCAGCCCGGCCAGGGCGTTCGCCCAGGCATCCTCGGCGGCCTGCCGGTCCTGCCGGGCCAGCCAGCCCAGGTAGCGGCGGAACGGGACCGTCCCCGGCAGCCCGGAGGCGTCCGCGCGGCGGGCGTAGAGCAGCTCCAGGTCCCGCATCACCAGCTGGAACGACCAGCCGTCCAGAAGTATGTGGTGGTACGTCAGCACCAGGACGTGCCGCTCGTCCGCCAGCCGCACCAGGGTCAGCCGCAGCAGCGGCGGGCGGGCCACGTCGAATCCGCGGGCCCGGTCCTCGGCGCGGTAGCGGTTCAGCCGGTCCTGCTGCTCGGCGCGCGGCAGGCCCCGCAGGTCCAGCTCGGACCACGGCACGTCCACGGTCCGCCGGATCAGCTGCACGGGCTGCCCTGACCTGCGTACCTGGAACCCGGCGCGCAGCACCTCGTGCCGGCGGGCCAGCTCCGTCACGCAATCGCGCAGCACCCCGGCCGACAGCGGCCCGGCCAGGTCGAAGGAGACCTGGATCGTGTAGGCGTCGACGGCGTCGTCGTCGTACAGGGCGTGGAAGAGCATCCCCTCCTGCAGCGGTGTCAGCGGCAGAGCGGCTTCCAGCAGTGACTGCGTCATGGTCGGACTCTCCAAAGGCGCTTGTACCGGCGGACCTCTCTCGCCGCTGCCTCGATGCTCCGGCCGCCCCCGGTCCCATCTCCAGGCAGAGCGACGGCAACTGGGCGGGAGGTACGGCGGCGGAACTGCCGGTCGGGGCAGGTGGCTCGCCGGCCGGATGCTGCCGGTGCGACGGCCGACCGGCAGAACCGGCCGAAAAGGGGAAGAAACCGGACCGTGTGCTGCCGCCGCACTGCCTGGGGCGGCACCGGCCGCGCTCCTAACGTTCCGACCGGCGGCACCCCCCCGGGCCATCGGGCGGTTGCCGTCGACTCACCTGTTGCGCATGTCGATCGAGAGGAGAAGGCGATGGCCGAACTGCAGGAGACGGACACCACCGAGGCGTTCGAGGCGCTGGTCGAGGACGAGTACAGCCGTCCGCAGACCTGCCTCATCCCGACGGCCGTGCGCTGACCGCACACGGCCACCGACCGAAGAAGAGGTCCCACCATGCGCCTGCGAGTCTCGCCGCTGGTCGTCTTCGCCTGGCGGAACGGTCAGTTGGTCTGCGACGACCCGGTGCACCGCCGGCAGCTGGCTCTGAGCCCGGCCGCCCAGCGTGTGCTGCCGTACTTCGCGGACTGGGCGGAGGCGGGCGACGCCGCCGGGTCCGGCACCCCGCCGGACCCGCGGCTGGTCCACCGCCTGCTCCAGGCCCACGTCCTGATCGCGGAGGGCTCCCCCGAGGACGGGCTCGCCCGCTCCCTGGGCGCCTGGTCCGAGTGGGGCACGGCGGCGACCTACTACCACCTGGCCACCCGGACGGCCGGCGACGAGCCGTTCCGCACCGCGACCGATGACACCGCCTGGCTCGTCGGGCATCTGCCGGACCGCCCCGAGCCACCGGAGAACAAGGAATACCCGGACGCGGAACGGCACGCGCTGCCTCCGGTGGACCGGCTCCGCGTCGGCGCCGGGGACGACAGGGCGCCCGGGGCGCACGAGCCGGCCGGCCTGGGCGCCGTCCTGCGCGGCCGGCGCACCACCCGTGCCTTCGACGCCCACCGCTCCATGACCGCCGGGCAGCTGTCCGCCCTGCTGCACTGGGTGGCCGCGCCCCAGCACCGGGTCAGCACCCCCGGGCTGCGGCCCGCGATGCTCAGGACCAGCCCGTCCGGCGGTGCCCGGCACTCGCTGGAGGTGTACCCGGTCGTGCTCCGCGTCGACGGCGTGCCGTCCGGCGTCTACCACTACCACCCGACCGCCCACGCCCTGGAACGCCTCGGCGACGCCCCGGCCGTCCCCGACGAGGCCGTCACCTGGTGCGGCGACCAGAGCTACGCGGGCGGCGCGGGCGTGCTCCTCTTCTACACGTCCGTGCTGGACCGGGTCGCCTGGAAGTACCGCACGCCCCGCACCTACCGCACCCTCTACATGGAGCTGGGCCACTTCAGCCAGACCGCCTACCTCGTCGGCACCGCCCTGGGCCTCGGCGTCTTCTTCACCGCCGCCACCCGCGACGCGGCCGTCGAGGAACGGCTCGGCATCGACTGGCGCGAGGAGATCCTGCTCGGCGTCAACGGCGCCGGAGTGCCGTCCGCGGCCGAGACCGAACGCCAGCGCGCCATGCTCGACGGAGCCGGCGCCGGGTTCTCCTTCCCCGGCGACGACTGGGACGGGCTGGCCGCATGAACACCGAGAACGGGCGGGCGGCCGGTCTCCACGCGCGCCTCGACCTGGACCGCGCCGACCGCAACATCGCCCGGCTGCACCGCGCGGCCGCGGCGCACGGCGTGCGGGTGCGGGGCCATGTGAAGGGGCACCGCACCGCCGAGCTGGCGCTGCGGCAGGTCGGGGCCGGTGCCGTCGGCATCGCGGTGACACAGTTCGCCCAGGCCCGCGCCTATGTCGCCGCGGGTGTCCGGGACGTGGTCATCGCCCACCCCTGGCCCGAGCCGTGGCGCCTGCGGCTGGCCGCCGGCCTCGCCCGCGACTGCCGGCTGTCGGTACACGTGGCCACCGGGGAGGCCGCGGCGGGCCTCGCCGCCGCGGCCCGCCGCGCCGGCACCACGGTCGGCGTCCGCATCCAGCTGGGCACCGGCCTCGACGCCACCACGACACCGGACGACCAGGTGCTCGCCCTCGCCCGCGCCGTGGTCTCCCGCCCCTCCCTGCGCCTCGACGGCGTCACCGCCTACCAGGCCCTCGTCACCCCGCGGGCGGCCCGGGACCCGTACGGCACCGGGCGGGACACCGCCGCGTACGCCGTGCGCGTCGCCGGGCTGCTGCGCGGCGCGGGCCTGCCCTGCCCGGCGGTGACGGTGGGCGGCACCCCCACCGCGTCCGGCGCCCTCGCGGTGCCCGGCGTCACGGAACTCTGCTCCGGCGCGTACGCCCTGTACGACACCGGCCTGGCCGCCGTCGGCGCCTGCGCCCCCGAGGACGTGGCGCTCACGGTGGCCGCGCACGGCGCCGAGGACCGCCGCCGGCTGGACGCACTCATGGCCCGGCACCCCTATCCCTGGCAGGCCCCTGCCGACCACACCCGGCTCGCCTCCGCCGCGCCGCCCGGCACGCCCCTGCGCCCGCCCCACATCTGCTCCGTGACCCAGGGCATCACGTCCCTCACCGTCCACACCGGTTCCGGCGCGCACCCCCTCGGCACCTGGCGGCTGATCAACGACCAGGACGGCGAGCCGGGGACGGATGAGGCGGAGCGAGCGCAGGCGGCGGAGGCACCGACAGAGGCACGGACAGCGGCCCGGACGACGGCGACGGGAGGTGTGCGCCGATGACCCGCACCCCGGGCACGACCCGCCCGCACACGGCGACCCCCGGCCGGTTCCACGTGCTCCGCGTACCGGCCTACCGGCTGTTCCTCGGCGCCCAGTTCACCTCCACCTTCGGCGACTACCTGCTCGCCCCCGCGCTGGCCTTCGCCGTCCTGGACATCTCCGGGTCGCCGACCGACCTCGGCCTCGTACTCGCCGCCCGGGCGGTCCCCCTGGTGCTGCTCATGCTCCTCGGCGGAGTGCTGGCCGACCGGCTGCCCCGGCACCGGGTGATGCTCGGCGCCGACCTGGCGCGGCTGCTCAGCCAGGGCACGGCCGCCGCCGACGTGCTCGGCGGGCACGCGGCCGTCTGGCATCTCGTCGTGCTCCAGGCCGTGCACGGCACCGCGAGCGCCCTGTTCACACCGGCGGTCACCGGCCTGGTCCAGGAGACCGTGCCGGCCGGGCAGCGCCAGGCGGCCAACGCCCTGCGCGGCATCGGCCAGTCCACGGCGATGATCACCGGCCCGCTCGCCGCGGCCCTCCTCCTCGTCACCGTGGGCACCGGCTGGGCGCTGGCCGCCGATGCCGCCACCTTCGGCATCAGCGCCGTCTGCCTGGCCCGGCTGCGGCTGCCGGCCCGGCCGGCGGCCCCGGCCGGCGGCGGCATCCGGACGGAACTGGTCGACGGCTGGCGGGAGTTCCGCTCCCGCACCTGGGTGTGGTCGGTGATCCTCATGGCCTCGCTGACCAACATGCTCTACGGCTTCGTCACCGTGCTCGGCCCCCTGGCCGGCGCACACGAGCCGGGCGGACGGGGCGCCTGGGGGCTGCTCCTGGCCACGTTCGGCGCCGGTGCCGTGTGCGGTGGCGCGGCGGCGCTCCTGGTCCGCCCGCGCCGCCCGCTGCGTACCGCACTGCTCGCGGTGACCCTGTTCGCCGCGCCGCCGCTCGCGCTCTCCCGGGCGGCCTCCCTTCCACCGGCGCTGCTCGCGATGTTCCTCGGCGGCGCCGGGCTGATGCTCTTCAACCCGCTCTGGGAGACCGCCCTCCAGGCCGGAGTGCCCGCCGCGGTGCTCTCCCGGGTCAGCGCCTACGAGTGGTTCGGCTCCTACGCCGCCCAGCCCCTCGGCCTCGCCCTGGCGGGACCGGTGGCGGCCGCGGTCGGCCTCCGCACCGCCCTGCTCGCGACGGGCACGGCCCAACTCCTCATCGCCCTGGCCCCGCTGACGGTGGGAGAGGTACGCCGGCGCGAGGCGGTGGCGCCGGGCACGGCACCCGGCGCGGAGCCGGAGGCTCAGGGACCGGCGTTGTCCACAAGCGCCGAGTAGTCCACAGGGTCTGACGCCTTTCGGCCACCGGCTGTACGGTCTGGACGAGTTGATGTTCGTGTCGATGTCCGGGCCGGCGCCTGTCGGGGGCCGCGCGCGGAGTGGCGGGGGAGGCGGTCGCGATGACCGGAACCGGTGTGGGCGTGGCGGGCGAGGCGGAGCGGGGGGAGCGCAGGCTGCCCCGGGTGCGGGGATTCGCCGAGTGGCCGCGGCAGGGCTCGCCCAAGGGGGAGGGCAAGGCGCTGCGGTCGAGCGTGCCGCGCCGCGCCCACTGCACCCTCGACCTGGACGCCTCCCGCCCCGACGCGGTGAGCGCGGTCGCCGACTCCAACGCCGGGCGGCTCGCCGAACTGACCGCGATCCGCGTGGGCCGGATGGCGGCCACCCCCTTCGCCTTCCTGCGCGGCTCGGCCGGACTGATGGCGTACGACCTGGCCCGCACCCCCATGACCCGGATCGGCACCCAGATATGCGGCGACGCGCACGCCGCCAACTTCGGCCTGTACGGCGACGCGCGCGGCGGCCTCGTCATCGACCTCAACGACTTCGACGAGACCGTGCACGGCCCCTGGGAGTGGGACCTCAAGCGGCTCGCGGCCTCGCTCGTGCTCGCCGGACGCGAGGCGGGCGCGGACGAGGACACCTGCCGGGCGGCGGCGCGGGACGCGGTCGGCGCCTACCGGCGCACCATGCGGCTGCTGGCGAAGCTGCCGGTGCTGGACGCGTGGAACGCCATCGCGGACGAGGAGCTCGTCTCCCACACCGACGCGCACGACCTGCTCGGCACCCTTCAGCGGGTCTCGGAGAAGGCGCGGGCCAACACCAGCGGCCGGTTCGCGGCGAAGTCGACCGAGCAGGCCGAGGACGGCGGACGGCGCTTCGTCGACGCCTCCCCCGTGCTGCGCCGCACGGCCGACGCCGAGGCCGCGTCGGTGGCCGCGTCCCTGGAGGAGTACCTGACGACGTTGTCCGAGGACCGGCACCCCCTGCTCGCCCGGCACACGGTGCACGACGTGGCCTTCCGGGTGGTCGGCACCGGCAGCGTCGGCACCCGGTCCTACGTCGTGCTCCTCCTCGACCACCGCGAGCAGCCGCTGGTGCTCCAGGTGAAGGAGGCCCGCCCCTCCGCGCTGGTCCCGCATCTGGCCACGGCCGGCTTCGAGACCCCGCCGGTGGCGCACGAGGGCCGCCGGGTCGTCCTCGGGCAGAAGCGGATGCAGGTGGTCAGCGACATCCTGCTGGGCTGGACGACGGTCGACGGGCGCCCCTTCCAGGTGCGCCAGTTCCGCAACCGCAAGGGCAGCGTCGACCCGGCCGCCCTCGCCGCCGACCAGATCGACGACTACGCCCGCATGACCGGCGCCCTCCTGGCCCGCGCCCACTCCCACAGCGCCGACCCCCGCCTGATCGCCGGCTACTGCGGCAAGAACGAGGAACTCGACGAGGCAATAGCCGCCTTCGCCACCACCTACGCCGACCTCACCGAAGCGGACCACACCCACCTGATCACAGCCATCCGCTCGGGCCGCATCGCAGCGGAATAGGGCATCTGACGAACGCCCCGCTCGCAGCCGACGGAACCGCAGTTCCCGAGGGGCGCGGGGAACTGCGCTCAACCACGACGAACCCGCGCCCGGGAACTCGCAGCCCCGCGCAGTCCCGTATGAACGGCCCGCTCGCAGCCGACGGAACCGCAGTTCCCGAGGGGCGCGGGGAACTGCGCGCTCAACCACGACGAACCCGCGCCCGGGAACTCGCAGCCCCGCGCACTCCCGTATGAACGGCCCGCTCGCAGCCGACGGAACCGCAGTTCCCGAGGGGCGCGGGGAACTGCGCGCTCAACCACGACGAACCCGCACCCGGCAACCGCCCCGCACCCCCCACCACCCACCACCCCGCCCAAGCCGAGCGCAGCGGCTACGCTGGGCGGGTGACGACCCCGGAAGCTGAGCAGCCCCAGGCACCGAGGCCCGAGGAACGGCTGGAGCAGGCCGTACGGGCCGCCGAGCAGGCGTTGATCGAGTACGAGATCGCCGTGGAGACCTTCCGCGTCGAGGTCGAGAACTTCGCCCGGCTGCACGAGCAGAGACTCGGCCCGCTCTACGCCCGCATCGAGGAGCTGGACGCCCAGATCGCGGAGGCGAAGGCCGCCCGCACCGGCGACCCCGAGGACGTCCGCCGCGCCGAGGAGGCCCGCGCCCGCATCCTGCCCATCCCCGGCGTCGAGGAGCTGCTGCACGGCTGGATGGACGGCCACGGCCTCTACCCGGAGGCCGCCGCCATGCTCACCGACCAGGCGGTACGGCCCCCGGAGCGGGTGCGGCCCAGCGAGGAGGCCCGCAAGCTCTACCGCGAGCTGGCCCGCAAGGCGCACCCCGACCTGGCGCAGGAGGAGGACGAGCGCAAGCGGCGCGAGGAGTTCCTCACCCGCGTCAACGCCGCCTACGCCCACGGCGACGAAGCCCTGCTCGGCGAACTCGCCGAGGAGTGGGCGGCCGGCCCGGTACCGCCCGAGCGGCGCCCGAGCCCCGCCGAGGAGCTGTACGCCCGTCTCGAATGGCTCGCCCAGCGCAAGGAGCTGCTCACCCTCGTCGCCCGGGAGCTGGAGGACGGCGCGATCGCCGGCATGCTCCGTCTCGCCCCGGACGACCCCGACGGGCTGCTCGAAGAGATCGCGGACAGGCTCCGCGCCGACATCGCCCAGCGCGAGGCGGAGCTGGCGGACCAGCTGGGGCAGGGCTGAACGGCGCCCGGCTTCGGGTAGCGTCGGAGACATGAACTTCGGAGCTGGTGTGCCCACGGTCGAGGTCACGGACCTCAAGGACGGCGACTTCCTGCTGGACGTCCGGGAGGACGACGAGTGGCAGGCGGGCCACGCCGAGGGAGCGCTGCACATCCCGATCAGCGAGTTCGTGGCCCGCTACGGCGAGCTGACCGAGGCCGCCCCGCAGGACGGCCGCGTGCACGTCATCTGCCGCTCCGGCGGCCGGTCCGCCCAGGTCACCATGTACCTGGTCCAGCAGGGCGTCGACGCCGTGAACATCGACGGCGGCATGCAGTCCTGGGCCGCCACGGGCCGCCCGGTGATCACCCCGGACGGCGGCCCGGGCCACGTGCTGTAGCCCGCTCGGGTAGTCCGCTCGCCCGTCCCGGGGCCGCGCGGTCAGCTCAGCGGGTGCGCCGCCAGCAGGTCCCCGAGCCGCTCCTCGTACGCCGCCGCCGGGCCGAGCGCCAGCTCCAGGTGCTTGGCCCAGGCGTGGTACCGGTGCAGGCAGTAGTCGGTGTCCGCGCCGAACCCGCCGTGCAGATGCTGTGCCGTCTGCACGACCCGCCGTACGCCCTCCGCAGCCCAGATCTTCGCCACGGCGACGTCCCCGGCGGCGGGCAGCGGCCCCGGCGCGCCCGAGGCGATCCGCCACGCGGCCTGCCACAGGGTGGCCGCCATGGCGCGCAGGTCGATGTACCGGTCGGCGGCCTGCACGGCCACCGCCTGGAAGGTCGCGATCGGATGCCCGAACTGCTCCCGCCTGCCGGTGTACTCGCCGGTCATGTCCAGCACCCGCTCGCCCAGCCCGAGCGCCAGCGCGCAGGTGCCGGTCGCGAGCAGCGCGTGCAGCCACTCCCACGCGCCCTCGGCCTCGACGACCTCGCCCGCGTCGATCCGAGCGGACGCCAGCCGCAGCTCGGCCAGCCGCTCCCCGCTGGTGGACACCTGCTCGGCGAGCGCCACGCCGTCCAGCGTGCGGGGCACGAGCGCGAGCACGCTCCGGCCGGCCGGCGTGCCCTCGATGTGCGCCGGTACGACGACGAGGTCCGCGTCGTACGCCCACGGCACCGCCGTCTGCACCCCGTCCAGCACCCACACCGGCCCGTCCCGCCGGGCGGTGACGGCCAGCTCGGCGGGGTCGTGTCCGGTACGGCCGCTCGCGGCGACGGTCAGCACCAGCTCGCCCCGCCCGGCCCGTTCCAGCAGACGTCCCGCGAGCTCCGGGCCCCCGTAGGTCTGCACGGTCGCGGCGGCCGCGCTGTGCTCCAGCAGCGGCACCCGCGCGAGGACCTTCGCCGACTCGCGCAGCACCAGGCACAGCGCGATCGCGTCCAGACCCGCACCGCCGTACGCGTCGTCGAGGAGCAGGCTGAGCAGGTCCGCCCCGGCGAGGCGGGACCACAGTTCCCGGTCGAGGCCGTCGGCCACGGCGCCGGTGGTGAGCGCCGGGCTCGGCACCGCGTCCGGCGCGACCCCGGCGAACACCCCGCGCGCCGCTTCGGCCGCCGCCCGCTGCTCCTCGCTGAAGGTGAAGTCCACGGCCTGTCCCTCCGACGGTGCGGTCAACTGACGGGCCGTCAACATAGAACAGGTTCTAGAAGAAGGGAACCGCCCCGGCCCGTCTCCGGCGGGGGCACCGGTCGGGTGCCGTGTGCCCGGCCCCCGTCCCCGGACCGGTCGACGGCAGGCGGCGCGGCCGGTCAAGGACGGGCGGGGGCTGCCGGCGGGCCCCTAGTACCGCGGGGGAAGCCCGCCCGTCGGGGCGCGCCGCGTGGCGAGGACCACGGACGCCGGCCCGTACCCGGGGCTGCGCCCGGTGGCCGGGGCTGAGTACCGTTCCGTGCGAGTGCCGAGCTGTGGCGCTCGTGCAACACGCGGCGCCTGGGACGGGCGGCCGTGCCACTGAGCTGACCCAGCGAAGCGACAGAGCCGAAACGGGGGACGGGGCGGAATGGACGCGTACGACGAGGACTCGGGGGCCGCACGCGGCCCGGACGGGTCGGCCGGGGCGCGTCCCCCGGAGGACCGGCCGAAGGGCTTCCCGGGCGGCGGGGAACCCGGCGGCCCGGGCGGTCAGGAGCCACCCGCGGCCGACCCCGCGGACGCCGCCGCTCCCGCGCCGCCCCGCACCGGGGTCGCCGCGCTCTCCCCGCGCTACCAGGTCGGCGCCGCGCTGGCCCTCGCGGTGGTCGCCGTCGCCGCCTGTGTGCATCTGCTGATGGTGTTCCTCAGCCTGGCACCGGCCAACACGGTGTCTAAGCAGCACGGCAAGGCGGTCGAGGAGTGGGTGTACCCGGAGTTCGAGCAGAACTGGAAGCTGTTCGCGCCGAACCCGCTCCAGCAGAACATAGCTGTCCAGGTGCGCGCCGAGGTGCGGATGAAGGACGGCGGCGTGCGCACCACCGGCTGGACCGACCTGTCCGCCGAGGACGGCGCCGCCATAGACGGCAACCCGGTGCCCAGCCACACCCAGCAGAACGAGGTCCGCCGGGCCTGGGACTTCTTCGCCGCCACGCACGGCGCCGACAACCGCCCCGTGGGCATGCGCGGCTCCCTCTCCGAGCAGTACCTGCGCCGGATCGTGGTGATGCGCCTGTACCGCACCGACCCGACCAGCCGGGCGGGCGTCGTACAGCAGGTGCAGGTCCGCTCCAGCACCACCAATGTGCAGCCCCCCGCCTGGGCCCGTGAGCAGGTACCCGACAAGCCCGTCTACCGTCTGCTGCCCTGGTGGACCGTGAGCGCCGACGAGGCCGCCGGAGGTGTGCGGTGAACCGCTTCTCCCTGACCCTGTCGCGCGGGATCGCCCGCGTCACCGAGGCGGCCCTCGGGCCGTACCAGAGCGCCGTGATCCGGATCGGGTTCGCCGGCACCTGGCTGCTGTTCCTGCTGCGCGAGTTCCCCCACCGCCAGGAGCTGTACGGCCCCGCCGGGCCCTGGGGCTGGAACCTCGCCAAGGAGCTGACCGCCGACAACCACGCCTTCACGGCCCTGCTCTGGTCGAACGGGCAGATCTGGTTCGAGTGCTGCTACGCGCTGGCGGTGCTCGCGAGCGCTGCCCTGGTGGTCGGCTGGCGCACCCGCACGGCGTCCGTGCTGTTCATGGTGGGCGTGCTGTCGCTGCAGAACCGCAGCGTCTTCGTCGGCGACGGCGGCGACAACGTGCTGCACCTGATGTCCTTCTACCTCGTGTTCACGCGCTGCGGGCAGGTGTGGTCCCTCGACGCCCGGCGGGCGGCGCGCGACGAGGCGGCACGCGCGCGCGGGGAGCGGGTTCCCGCCGACCGGGTGGGGCCGGCGCTGTGGGCGGTGCTCGGCCTGGCGCTCGTGACGGCGACGGCGACCGGCCGCTTCGACAACGGGTGGCTGATCCCCGCGCTGCTGTGGACGGTGTGGGCGGTGCTCGGCCTGTCGTGGGCGGTCGGGCGCCGCGCGAAGTCCCCGGAGCCGCGGATCATGCTGGACGTGATCGCCAACGTCCTGCACAACGGCGCCCTGGTCGTGATCATGGCGGAGGCGTGCCTGATCTACGCCACGGCCGGCTGGTACAAGATCCAGGGCTCGCGCTGGCAGGACGGCACCGCCGTCTACTACCCGCTCCACCTGGACTACTTCTCGCCCTGGCCCGGCCTCGCCGATCTGATGTCCTCCAGCGGCACGATCATGATGATCGTGGCCTACGGGACGGTCATGGTGCAGGTCGCCTTCCCGTTCACCCTGTTCAACCGGCGGGTGAAGAACGTCCTGCTGGTGCTGATGATCCTCGAGCACTCGGTGATCGCGGTCGTCCTCGGCCTGCCGTTCTTCTCGCTGGCGATGATCACCGCGGACGCGGTCTTCCTGCCGACGTCCTTCCTGCGCCGGCTGGGCGCCCTCGTGGCACGCGCGGGCGGACGTGTCGCCCGGCGGCCCGAGGGCCCCTCGCTGCCCTCCCCGCGCTCCCCCGAGGAGAGCACGGCGGGACACGTAGGGTTCACGGCATGACCGACCCGCTGACCCGCTGGCGCGAGCACGCCGGTTCCGCCGTGCTGCTCGACGGCTTCCACGCGCTGAAGCACGCGCTGCGCTTCGGTGCCGAGGTGCCGGTGGCGGTCACCACCGACCGGCGGGCGGCGCTGGCCCTGGCCGAGGAGCTGGCAGGCGACGTACGGGACACCCTGGACGCGCTGCTCACGGAGGTGCCCGCGGGGACGTACGCCTCCCTCGTCCCGCGGCCCCATCCGACGGGCGTGGCCGCGCTCGCCGTACGGCCGTCCCGCGAGGCCAATCTGCGGACGCTCGCCCGCACGCCCCGCACCGCCCCCGTGGTGGTCCTCGACAACCCCCGCAACCTGGGCAACGCCGGTGCCGTGATCCGCCTGGCCGCCGGTTTCGGGGCGACCGGCGTGGTCACCACGGGCACCCTCGACCCCTGGCACCCCACGGTGGTGCGCGGCGGGGCGGGCCTGCACTTCGCGACCGCCGTGGAGCGCCTCGGCGCCGACGAGCTGCCCGACGGGCCGCTGTTCGCCCTCGACCCCGAGGGCGAGGACATCCGCGGCACCAGGCTGCCCGACGACGCCCTGCTCGCGTTCGGGTCGGAGCGCAGCGGGCTGTCGGGGGAACTGCGCGCGCGTGCCGACCATCTGCTGCGGCTGCCGATGCGCCCCCAGGTCTCCAGCTACAACCTCGCCACCAGCGTGGCGATGACGCTGTACCACTGGAGCGCGACCCAGGGGGCGCATCGCGCCCCCTGAGGGGCGCGGAGCGTCACGCCTCCCGGCGCACCTCGACGACCCGGAAGCGGTTGGCCACGAACGCGCCGTCGCACAGGGCCGCGTTCGCCGCCGGGTTGCCGCCCGAGCCGTGGAAGTCGGAGAAGGCGGCGGTCTGGTTCACGTACACCCCACCGGTGAGGTTGAGCGAGAGCTGGGCCGCCTCCTCCAGGCACACGTCCTCGACGGCCCGCTCGACCTCGGTGTCGGTGGTGTAGGCGCCGACCGTCATCGCGCCCTTCTCGCGGACCGTGCGGCGCAGCAGCTCCACCGCGTCGCCGACCGAGTCGACCGCGACGGCGAAGGAGACGGGGCCGAAGCACTCGCTCATGTAGGCGGCCTCGGCGTCCGGCTTGGCGCCGTCGAGCTTGACGACGACGGGGGTGCGGACGACCGCGTCCGGGAACTCCGGGTTGCTGATCTCACGGGAGGCGAGGGCGACCTCGCCGAGACCGGCGGCGGCCTCCAGCCGGGCCTTGACGTCCGGGTTGACGATCGCGCCCAGCAGCGCGTTGGCGCGCGCGTCGTCGCCGAGCAGGCCGTCGACCGCGCGGGCCAGGTCGGCGGTGACCTCGTCGAAGGTCTTCGGGCCCTGGTCGGTGGCGATGCCGTCCCGAGGGATCAGCAGGTTCTGCGGGGTGGTGCACATCTGGCCGCTGTACAGGGACAGCGAGAACGCCAGGTTGGACAGCATGCCCTTGTAGTCGTCCGTGGAGTGCACGATCACCGTGTTGACGCCGGCCTTCTCCGTGTAGACCTGCGCCTGGCGGGCGTTGGCCTCCAGCCAGTCGCCGAAGGACGTCGACCCGGTGTAGTCGATGATCCTGATCTCCGGGCGGGTGGCGAGGGCCTTGGCGATGCCCTCGCCGGGGCGCTCGGCGGCCAGGGCCACCAGGTTCGGGTCGAAGCCGGCCTCGGTGAGGACCTGACGGGCCACCTGCACGGTCAGCGCCAGCGGCAGCACCGCGCGCGGGTGCGGCTTGACCAGGACCGCGTTGCCGGTCGCCAGGGAGGCGAACAGGCCCGGGTAGCCGTTCCAGGTCGGGAAGGTGTTGCAGCCGACGACCAGGCCGATGCCGCGCGGCACGGCCGTGAAGTGCTTGGTGAGGACCAGCGGGTCGCGCTTGCCCTGCGGCTTGGTCCACTCCGCCGTCTCGGGGGTGCGGACCTGCTCCGCGTACGCGTACGCCACCGCCTCCAGGCCGCGGTCCTGGGCGTGCGGGCCGCCCGCCTGGAACGCCATCATGAACGCCTGGCCGCTGGTGTGCATCACCGCGTGCGCGAACTCGTGCGTCCGGTCGCTGATCCGCTTGAGGATCTCCACGCAGACCACGGCCCGCACCTCGGCGCCGGCGTCCCGCCAGGCCCGCTGTCCGGCCCGCATCGCCGGGACCAGCACGTCCAGGTCCGCGTGCGGGTAGCTCACGCCCAGCTCGATGCCGTACGGCGAGACCTCGCCGTCCACCCAGCCGTCCGTGCCGGGCTGGCCGAGGTCGAGGCGGGTGCCGAGCAGGGCGTCGAAGGCGGCCTTGCCCGCCGCCGCGTCCAGGCTGCCGTGCTCGCCGTAGGCCTTCGGGTGCTCGGGGTGCGGGGACCAGTACGCGCGCGTGCGGATCGCTTCCAGGGCCTGGTCGAGAGTGGGCCGGTGCTTGGCGATCAGCTCGGGCGCGGTCAGTTCGGCGGCCATGCGGGACCAACTCCTCGTCTGGAGAACTCTGCGTCGAGTTCACGACCTGGCATAAAGAGCAGCGGGATGGGACGGTCAGAGCTAGAGTAACCGAACGATCGGTCGGGACAAGGGGGCCTGCCGCATCTGTGGAAAACCCCGTGCGGGAGGATCGCGCACATGACAGCAATCGCCCTCAGCAGCCCCGTGGCCGTCGTCGGCACCGGCACCATGGGCCAGGGCATCGCCCAGGTCGCGCTGGCCGCCGGACATCCGGTGCGGCTCTACGACACCGTCGCCGGGCGGGCCCGGGACGCGGCCGCGGCGATCGGCGCCCGCCTCGACCGGCTCGTGGACAAGGGCCGGCTCACCGCCGAGGACCGGGACGCGGCCCGCGCCCGCCTCACACCCGTGGACGCACTGGCCGGCCTGGCCGACTGCGCCCTGGTCGTCGAGGCGGTGCTGGAGCGGCTGGACGTCAAGCAGCAGCTCTTCGGCGAGCTGGAGGACATCGTCGCCGAGGACTGTCTGCTCGCCACCAACACCTCCTCGCTGTCGGTGACGGCGATCGGGGGCGCCCTGCGCCATCCGGGCCGCTTCGTGGGCCTGCACTTCTTCAACCCGGCGCCGCTGCTGCCGCTGGTCGAGGTGGTCTCCGGCTTCGCCACCGACGTCACGTCGGCCACGCGTGCGTACGAGACCGCCCGCGCCTGGGGCAAGACCCCGGTGGCCTGCGCGGACACCCCCGGCTTCATCGTCAACCGGATCGCCCGGCCCTTCTACGCCGAGGCGTTCGCCGTGTACGAGGCCCAGGCCGCCGACCCGGCCACCATCGACGCGGTGCTGCGCGGGTCCGGCGGCTTCCGGATGGGTGCGTTCGAGCTGACCGACCTGATCGGGCAGGACGTCAACGAGTCCGTGACGCAGTCGGTATGGCGGTCCTTCTTCCAGGACGTGCGCTTCACGCCCTCCCTGGCCCAGCGCCGCCTGGTGGAGTCCGGCCGGCTCGGCCGCAAGAGCGGGCACGGCTGGTACGACCACGCCGACGGCGCCGAGCGGCCCGAGCCGCACACCGCCGACAAGGAGCAGCCGCCCGCGTACGTCGTCGCCGAGGGCGACCTCGGCCCCGCGGCCGAGCTGCTCACGCTGATCCGCGAGGCGGGCATCCAGGTCCGCGAGGAGGACGAGGACAACGGCCCCCGCCTGGTGCTGCCCGGCGGCGGCCACCTGGTCCTCGCCGACGGCCAGACCTCCGTCGAGTTCCGCGACGTCGTCCACTTCGACCTCGCCCTCGACTACCGCGCCGCCACCCGTATCGCCCTGTCCGCCGCCCAGGACACCGCGCCCCGGGCCCTCGCCGAGGCCACCGGCCTGTTCCAGGCGCTCGGCAAGGACGTCAGCGTCATCGGCGACGTCCCCGGCATGATCGTGGCCCGCACGGTCGCCCGGATCATCGACCTCGCCCACGACGCGGTCGCCAAGGGCGTGGCCACCGAGGAGGACGTCGACACCGCGATGCGCCTCGGCGTGAACTACCCGCTCGGCCCCTTCGAGTGGGACCGCGCGCTCGGGCGCGAGTTCGCCTTCGACGTCCTGGACGAGATGCACGAGCGCGACCCCTCCGGACGCTACGCGCCCTCCCTCGCGCTCTACCGCCACGCGTACGCCATCGACAAGCGGGAGGGCGCCTCATGACCACGGTCAAGCGCGACACGTACACCCCCGAGACGCTGCTCTCCGTCGCCGTGCAGGTCTTCAACGAGCGCGGCTACGACGGCACCTCCATGGAGCACCTGTCCAAGGCGGCCGGCATCTCCAAGTCGTCGATCTACCACCACGTCAGCGGCAAGGAGGAGCTGCTGCGCCGGGCGGTCAGCCGCGCCCTGGACGGCCTGTTCACCATCCTGGACGAGGAGCACGCGTGCGAGGGCCGGGCCGTCGACCGCCTCGAGTACGTCGTGCGGCGCATGGTCGAGGTGCTCATAGCCGAGCTGCCCTACGTCACGCTGCTGCTGCGGGTGCGCGGCAACACCGCCACCGAGCGGTGGGCGCTGGAACGGCGCCGCGATTTCGACCACCGGGTCGCCGAGCTGCTGAAGGCGGCCGCCGCCGACGGGGACGTACGCGCGGACATGGAGGTGCGGCTCGCCACCCGGCTGGTCTTCGGCATGATCAACTCCGTCGTGGAGTGGTACCGGCCGGACCCCCGCGGCGTCACCGCCCGCGAGGTGGCCGACGCGGTCGTCCGGCTCGTCTTCTCGGGCCTGCGGCAGAGCTGAGACCGGGCCACCCCGGCCTCACGTCTCGGGGGCACCTGTATTCACGCCTCCGGCGCACCCGTTTTCACGCCTCCGGCTCCAGGTCCTCTTCCTCGAACACCAGCAGCGTGCGGGTGCTCAGCACCTCCGGGATCGCCTGGAGCCGGGTGAGCACCAGCTCGCGCAGCGCCCTGTTGTCGGGCGTGTGCACCAGGAGCAGTACATCGAAGTCACCGCCCACCAGCGCGATGTGGGAGGCGCCGGGCAGCTGTCTGAGCTGCTCGCGGACCGTGCGCCAGGTGTTCTGGACGATCTTCAGCGTGATGTACGCCGACGTGCCGTGCCCCGCCCGCTCGTGGTCCACGCGCGCGCTGAAGCCCCGGATGACCCCGTCCTCGACGAGCCGGTTGATGCGCGCGTAGGCGTTGGCGCGGGAGACGTGCACGCGTTCGGCCACGGAGCGTATCGAGGCGCGGCCGTCCGCCTGCAGGATCTTCAGGATGTCCTGGTCGATGGTGTCCAATGGGCGCGGTGGCAGAAGGGCACCGCCCTGCGCGCCGTCGGCCATTTGTTCAGGTGCCATGTCCCCCCGCTTCATCGCCGTGGACGTCCTGCGTTCATTCCAGGCCGTGGAGAACCGTTTGTCCACAGCCTTGAGGTGCCTGTAGCCAAAATGTGCCGACGACCGAACAATCGGTAGGTGAGGCGAGTCACAGACGACACGCCTCCCGTAGCCGCTCCCACGAGGAGGTGCCGTCATGACGGTCATGGAGCAGCGGGGCGCTTACCGGCCATCCCCGCCGCCCGCCTGGCAGCCCCGCATGGACCCCGCGCCACTGCTGCCCGACGCCGAGCCCTATCGCGTCCTCGGCACCGAGGCGGCCGCCAAGGCCGATCCGGACCTGCTGCGCCGGCTCCACGCACAGGTGGTGCGCGGCCGCCGCTACAACACGCAGGCCACCGCGCTCACCAAGCAGGGCCGCCTCGCCGTCTACCCCTCCAGCACCGGCCAGGAGGCCTGCGAGGTCGCCGCCGCCCTGGCCCTGGAAGAGCGCGACTGGCTCTTCCCCAGCTACCGCGACACCCTCGCCGTCGTCACCCGGGGCGTGGACCCCGTCGAGGCCCTCACCCTGCTGCGCGGCGACTGGCACACCGGCTACGACCCCTACGAGCACCGGGTCGCCCCCCTCAGCACCCCGCTCGCCACCCAGCTTCCGCACGCCGTCGGCCTCGCCCACGCCGCCCGCCTCAAGGGCGACGACGTGGTCGCGCTCGCCATGGTCGGCGACGGCGGCACCAGCGAGGGCGACTTCCACGAGGCGCTGAACTTCGCCGCCGTCTGGCAGGCGCCGGTCGTCTTCCTCGTGCAGAACAACGGCTTCGCGATCTCCGTCCCGCTCGCCAAGCAGACCGCCGCGCCCTCCCTGGCCCACAAGGCCGTCGGGTACGGCATGCCGGGCCGCCTGGTCGACGGCAACGACGCCGCCGCCGTGCACGAGGTCCTCACCGACGCCGTACGGCGCGCCCGCGCGGGCGGCGGCCCGACCCTGGTCGAGGCCGTCACGTACCGCATCGACGCCCACACCAACGCCGACGACGCCACCCGCTACCGGGGCGACGCCGAGGTCGAGGCCTGGCGCGACCACGACCCGGTCAGGCTGCTGGAGACGGAGCTGACCGCGCGCGGCCTGATCGACGAGGCCGGCCTCGAAGCCGTACGGGAGGACGCCGAGGCGATGGCCGCTTCGCTGCGCGAACGCATGAACCGGGACCCCGAGCTCGACCCCATGGAACTCTTCGACCACGTCTACGCCGAGACCACCGCCCAGCTGCGTGAACAGCGCGCCCTGCTGCAGGCCGAGCTGGAGGCCGAGCAGGACGGGACCGGCACGCAGGAAGGCGGGGCCCGATGACCACCGTCGCCGTCAAGCCCGCCACCATGGCGCAGGCCCTCACGCGGGCGATGCGCGACGCGATGGCCGCCGACCCCACCGTGCACGTCCTGGGCGAGGACGTCGGCACCCTCGGCGGTGTCTTCCGCGTCACCGACGGGCTCGCCAAGGAGTTCGGCGAGGACCGCTGCACCGACACCCCGCTCGCCGAGGCCGGCATCCTCGGCACCGCCGTCGGCATGGCCATGTACGGCCTGCGCCCGGTGGTGGAGATGCAGTTCGACGCCTTCGCCTACCCGGCGTTCGAGCAGCTGATCAGCCATGTCTCCCGGATGCGCAACCGCACCCGCGGCCGGATGCCCCTGCCGATCACCGTGCGCGTGCCCTACGGCGGCGGCATCGGCGGCGTCGAGCACCACAGCGACTCCTCCGAGGCGTACTACATGGCCACCCCGGGCCTGCACGTCGTCACGCCCGCGACCGTCGCCGACGCCTACGGTCTGCTGCGCCAGGCCATCGCCTCCGACGACCCGGTCGTCTTCATGGAGCCCAAGCGGCTCTACTGGTCCAAGGACTCCTGGAACCCCGAGCAGCCCACGGACGTGGAGCCCATCGGGCGCGCGGTCGTGCGCCGCCCGGGCCGCAGCGCCACCCTGATCACCTACGGTCCCTCCGTGTCCGTCTGCCTGGAGGCCGCCGAGGCCGCGCAGGCCGAGGGCTGGGACCTGGAGGTGCTCGACCTGCGCTCCCTGGTGCCGTTCGACGACGAGACCGTCTGCGCGGCCGTCCGGCGCACCGGACGCGCCGTCGTCGTGCACGAGTCCACCGGGTTCGGGGGGCCGGGCGGCGAGATCGCGGCCCGTGTCACCGAGCGCTGCTTCCACCACCTGGAGGCCCCCGTGCTGCGCGTGGCCGGGTTCGACCTCCCCTACCCGCCGCCCATGCTGGAGCGGCACCACCTGCCCGGCGTCGACCGCATCCTGGACGCCGTGGCGCGGCTGCAGTGGGAGGCCGAGGGCTGATGGCACAGGTGCTGGAGTTCAAGCTCCCCGACCTCGGCGAGGGACTCACCGAGGCGGAGATCGTGCGCTGGCTGGTCCAGGTCGGTGACGTCGTCGCCGTCGACCAGCCGGTCGTCGAGGTCGAGACGGCCAAGGCGATGGTCGAGGTCCCCTGCCCCTACGGCGGCGTGGTCACCGCCCGCTTCGGCGAGGAGGGCACGGAACTGCCGGTCGGCGCCCCGCTGCTGACGGTGGCGGTCGGCGGACCGGCGGCGGAGCCCGAGGGCTCGGGCAACGTCCTGGTCGGCTACGGCACCCAGGCTCCCGCGGCCCGGCGGCGCCGGGTACGGGGCGCCGCGGCGGCCAC
>NZ_JBSGDB010000104.1:0-21842 GCF_053602155.1 Streptomyces sp. NPDC004561 | reverse complement strand
ACGGGCGGCAGGCGGCGCGAACGTGCCCGAGGGGGAGCGCGCGTGACCCGCCCGGCCACCCAGCCCCCGACCTCGGACGCCGCCGACCCGGGGCGGACCCTGCTGGGCCGGGACTACCTCCGGGTTCTGCTGCTGTCGCTGTGGCTCGGCGTACCCGTCTCGGTCGCCTGCTTCTTCTTCGTCTCCTTCCAGCGCTGGCTGCAGGACCAGGTGTGGGAGAAGCTGCCGCACGCGCTCGGACTCGGGCAGGCCCCCTGGTGGTGGCCGCTGCCCGCGCTGACGCTGGCCGGGCTGATCCTCGCCCCGATCGTCACCCGTATGCCCGGGGGCGGCGGGCACATCCCGGTGCGGGGGCTGGGCGGAAAGCCCGTGGGCCCGCGCGCGCTGCCGGGTGTGGTGCTGGCCGCCGTGCTGACCCTCCCGCTGGGCGTGACCCTCGGACCCGAGGCGCCGCTGATGGCGGTCGGCTCCGCGCTCGCCCTGCTCGGTCTGCATACCCTGCGGCGGCACACGGTGGATCAGCCCTCGACGTCGGTGGTGGCCACCGCGGGGTCCACGGCGGCGATCTCCACCATCCTCGGCGGACCGGTCGTGGCCGCCATCATGGTCGTCGAGGCCACGGGACTCGCCGGGCCCCGGCTCGCCTTCCTGCTGCTGCCCTGCCTGGCCGCCAGCGGGGCCGGGGCGCTCGTCTTCACCGGCTTCGGCCACTGGACCGGCCTGTCGATCGGCGCGCTCACCCTGCCGACGGTGCCGCCGGACACCAAACCGGACGCGGGCGACTTCCTGTGGGGCCTGCCCGCGGCGGTACTGATCGCCGCGATCGTCACCGCGGCCCACCGTCTGGGCGAACGGACCAACCGGTGGACCTCCGCCAAGAGCACGGCGGTCCGCACGCTGCTGTGCGCCATGGCCGTCGGCGGCTGCGTGACGGCGTACGCCCTGCTCACCGGCCGCTCGCCCGCGGAGGCGGCGCTGTCCGGGCAGGTGACGCTCGGACAGCTCGCTCAAACCCCCCACGCATGGTCCGTGCTCGCGCTGGTGGCGCTGGTCGCCTGCAAGGCGCTCGCCTGGGGCATCAGCCTGGGCAGCCTGCGCGGCGGCCCCATCTTCCCGTCCATCCTGATCGGCGTGGCGACCGGTGTGGCCTGCTCGGGCCTGCCCGGGCTCGGGGTCACCGCCGGGTTCGCGCTGGGGGTGACGGCGGCGGCCACGGTCGTCACCGGGCTGCCGATCACCAGCTCGGTCCTCGCCGTCCTGCTGCTCGGTCACGACGCCTACGACCAGATGCCCCTCATCGTCCTCTCGGCGGTCGTCGCGCTGCTCACCAGCCGTCTCCTGGCCCTGCGCCGTCCGAAACCGGAGCAGTCGGGGCAGGGCCGCGCATGAGCCCACCGGGCCCGGACGCGTGCCCCGTCGCGGGGACGGTGACGGTGTCGTAGGCGCGGGCCACCAGGCACCCCACGGACACGCCCCGGGCCGTTCCCGGTGCAAGCCGGTTGTTCCCGGTTCGGATGCTTCCCCTTCGGTCTCGGCGGAAAAAGACCGAGCCACCCGTATCATCCAGATGCCCGGCATGCCCCACTCTTCCGAACGGAGGGCAAGATGCCTGAGAACTCCGCGCCCGTCACCGAGTTGACCTCGCAGTACGTCAGCCAGGTGACCACCGACCTCGAACACAACCTCAAGGAGCAGGAGCGCATCAGCGCCGAAATCGCCGCACTGCAGGAGCAGTTGGCCACTCTTCAGCACGACCACGCCGTGCTGCTGAGCATGCAGCAGGCCCTCGGCGTCGCGGCCTCGGCGACCGGCAGAGCGGTGGTGCCCGCGCCGCGCAAGAAGACGGCGGCCGCGCCCGGCGCCCGCAAGGCGGCGAGAAAAGACTCCAAGGCAAAGGACACCAAGGCACAGGCCGGCCCCGGGAAGCGGTCCGCCGAGAAGGAGACCCCGCAGGCGACTCGGCCCACCCTGGTCGAACTCGTCCGCCGGCACCTGACGGAGCAGACCGAACCCCGCTCGGCCACGGAGGTCACCGAGTCACTCGGACGCGCGCACGCCGACCGGGACGTCCAGACCAAGGTCGTACGCACCACCCTGGAGAACCTCGTGGCCAGGAACCACGCCCAGCGCGTCAAGCAGGGCAACTCCGTCTACTACACCGTTCCCCGTCCGGCGCAGGCGACGGCTGCCGCCGAGGGCCGGTCGGAGACGGCGTGACGCGGACGGGGACGTCGGGGCATCTGGCTGCGGCCCCGTGCCGGGCGGCCGGTCGTCATGTCCGGCGCCCGCCGAACTGCCAGTTGTGGACCTCGATGTCGGCATAGCGGTCCGGGGTCAGGACGGTGCGTGCGGCGTCCGCGCCGGGCGCGCGGAGCAGCGCCGCCGTACCGAGCCAGGCGGTGCCGTCGTCGGACAGCAGGGGTCCGTAGGCGATCAGCTCGTCCTGCCGTCCGGCCGGCACGGTGAGGTCGGCGGGCTCGCCGGAGCCGAGTCCGAGCACCAGGTAACGGCTGCCGCCGGTCCGGCCACCGGGGAACTCCCACATGGTCCGGCCCAGCGTGTTGCGCCATCGGCGCAGCAGCACGTCCCGGTACACGCCGGCCTGGTAGCCGGGCTCGTCGAAGGCGAACGCGCGTGCCGCCGCGGCATCCTGCACGTCGACGATGTGCACGCTGCCGGTGGGCGTGTCCCCGTCGTCGGCGAGGGTCGGCCCCCGGGCGATCATCTCCTTGTCGAACCGGTCCATGTAGGACCAGTGCTCCTCGAGCAGTTCGTCGCGCAACGCCAGGGAGCCGGGCCGGTCGCGGTGGTAGCAGAGGAATTCCATGCGCACACTCTCGCCCACCACCCACCGCGCCCTCACACCCTTTTCCGCCCCCTGGGAACTCGGTGGTACCAATCCCCCTGCGGGCAAAGGGCGTCGGGAGGCGCCCCGCTACGCTCACCGGCCATGGACTGGATGGAGCGCGCCGCGACACTCAGGCAGTGGACCAGGAGCGGGACGCGGGCCCCGCACAAACCGCTGCTGTTCCTCTACGCGCTCGGCCGGTTCCAGCGGGACGCCGAGGACGAGTTGCGGTACACCGCCGTGGAGGAGGACCTGCGACGGCTGCTGACGGAGTACGGTCCGCCGCACCGGACCACGCCCGCCTATCCGTTCCACCATCTCGTCAACGACGGCGTGTGGGAGGTGCGCACCGAGCGCGGGCAGGGCAGCCCGGGAACCGGGGTACGGGATCTCCGGGCGACGGGCGCCACCGGACGGCTGGCGCCGGAGCTGCGGACCGCGCTGGGGCGCGAACCGCATCTCCTCGGCCGGCTTGCGCGGTTGCTGCTGGACCTGCACTTCCCGCCCTCGCTCCACGGCGAGTTGTGCGAGGCGCTCGGCCTGGAGCTGGAGCCCCTGGAGACCGCCCGGCTCTCGTCCGCGCGGCGTCAACGGGACCGTCGTATGCGGGAGTCGGTGCTGACCGCGTACGAGTACCGGTGTGCCTTCTGCGGTTACGACGGCAGGATCGGCGCGGTTCCGGTCGGGCTGGAGGCGGCGCATGTGCGCTGGTGGGCGTTCGGCGGCCCCGACGACGTCGACAACGGGCTGTGTCTGTGCTCGCTGCACCACAAGCTGTTCGACAAGGGCGTGCTCGGCGTCGGTGACGGTCACCGCATCCTGGTGTCGCAGCAGTTCGTCGGCCACAGCGCCGCTGCCCGCGAGCACGTCACCGCCCTCGCGGGCCGGCCGCTCGTCGGCCCCCAGCCGGGCACGCGCCCTGTCGCCGCCGCCCATCGGGACTGGCACACCAGACAGGTCTTCCACGGCACACCGCGTCCCGCCGCCGCGGCCTGACCCGGGGAATCCGGATTGACCCCGCCGCGGGGCTGGGATTTCATGAGGTCCATGTCTGGTGGATCACGGGAGTCGACGGATCCGGTGCTCGGCTTCGCCACGCAGGAGGCGTGGGAGGAGTGGCTGGAGGAGAACCACGCGGACGTCACGGGTGTGTGGCTGAAGATCCCCCGGAAGGATTCCGGACTCGGCGGCGTCGACTACGCGGGGGCACTGGAGTCGGCGCTCTGCTACGGCTGGATCGACGGGCAGAAGAAGAAGCTGGACGAGCGGCACTGGCTGCAGCGCTTCACACCGCGCCGGCCGGGCAGCAAGTGGTCCCAGGTCAACCGGCAGAAGGCCACCGCGCTCATCGAGCGGGGCCGGATGCGGCCGGCCGGTCTGCGAGAGGTGGAGAAGGCCCGGGCGGACGGCCGCTGGGAGGCGGCGTACGCCGGTCAGAGCAGCGCGACGGTCCCGGACGACCTCCGGGCGGCCCTGGACGCCGTACCGGAGGCGGCCGCCTTCTTCACCACCCTGGACGGCCACAACCGGTACGCGATCCTGCACCGCGTCCAGGACGCGAAGAAGCCGGAGACCCGTGCCGCGCGCATCGCGAAGTTCGTCGCCATGCTCGCGGAGCACCGGAAGCTCCATCCCTGACGCACGCGGACCGACCCGCCGGCACAGAACGCGTCAGCGGCGCGTCAGCGTGGTGTCAGTGGCCGCTGACACTGTTGTCCATGTGAACGGCGCAGCGGGAGACCGCGGGGCCGGGAGCGAGGAGAGGTGCCCGGAGCGGTTCATCGGGGACCGGCGAGCAACGTCTCGAGGTCGGATCCATGAGGTCCACGCAGGTTCAAATCCTGCCCTCTCCGCTGGGCCAAGGCAGCCGGCAGGGCACAGGTGACGCCGCTCGGCTGGTGGTCAGTGGGCGTCGGCGAAGCGCCTGACGGCTGCCTTGGCCCCGGATCCCGCCGAAGTCAGGACTGGGGACGGCGGCCGTGGTTCGCCGCGTGCTTGGCGCGGGACTTCTTCTTGCGACGTCGCTTCGAGGACATGGGAACCTCCTGGTGGGTGCGGAAGAAGAGAGGATGAATCCGGAAAACACGCACGATTACGATATCTCCGGATCTTCCACCTCTCCACCGCTTACGATGCGGAAGGAAAGCCCCCGCCGGCACAGAGGAGCAGGAATGACCGGTGCCCCCGAGCCGATCAGCGCCGAGGCCCGTCGCGCGCTGGAGCAAGAGCTGGCCGATCTGCGCGACGAGCGCGGGCTGGTCGCCGGAACGCTGAAGGACACCTCCCAGGTGGGCGATCAGGCCGACCAGGCCGACGAGTTGCAGCGGGCCGATCAGCTGGACCGCCTCGACCGCCGTATCGCGGACATCACCGATCGGCTGAAGCAGGCGGATCTGGCCGGTCCCGCGCGCACCGACGCGGTCGGCGTGGGCAGCACCGTCACCGTTCGCTTCGAGGACGGCTCGACGGAGACCCTGCAGATCGGCGAGGTCGCCGAGGCGCTGGACCAGAACCTGGTCACCGCCGACAGCCCGCTCGGCCGTGCGCTACTCGGGCGCCGTTCGGGAGACACCGTGCAGTACGACACGCCGGACGGGCACACGAGCGCGGTCGTGGTGTCGATCGGGGAGCCGGGCGACACCACGGGCGGATCCGCGTAGCGTCAGTCGTTCTTCCGCACCGAGCAGTGCAGGGAGTCGTCGACCACGTCGGCGACGATGGTGTCCCGGGGCTCGGCCTCGCCGCTGAGCAGCAGGGTGGCGATGCGGTTGTCGAGTTCCGTCTGGATGGTGCGCCGCAGCGGACGGGCGCCGAACTCCGGCTGGTGGCCGTGCGCGATCAGCAGCTTCTTGGCGGACTCCGTGACCTCCAGCCGCATGCCCTGGGCGCGCACCCGGTGCTTGCTCTGGTCCAGCAGGTGGTCGACGATCTGCGACAGGTCCGTCTCGGTGAGCGCGTGGAAGATGATGATGTCGTCGATGCGGTTGAGGAACTCCGGCAGGAACCGGCCCCGCAGGTCGTCCATCAACTCGTCCTTGAGGTCGGACACATCGCCCTTGTGGTCGAGGATGCGGTGCGCGCCGATGTTGGAGGTCATGATGATGACGCAGTGCCGGAAGTCGACGGTGCGGCCCTGGGCGTCGGTCAGACGTCCGTCGTCGAGGATCTGCAGCAGCGTGTTGAAGACGTCGGGGTGGGCCTTCTCCACCTCGTCGAACAGGACCACGCTGTACGGCTGACGGCGCACCTTCTCGGTCAGCTGGCCCGCCTCCTCGTAGCCGACGTATCCGGGAGGGGCGCCGACGAGCCGGGCGACGGTGTGCTTCTCCTGGAACTCGCTCATGTCGAACCGGATCATGCGGTCCTCCTCGCCGAACAGCAGGGCGGCGAGTGTCTTGGCGAGTTCGGTCTTGCCGACACCGGTGGGGCCGAGGAACAGGAACGATCCGACGGGGCGGTTCGGGTCGCCCATGCCGGCGCGGTTGCGGCGCACGGCCTGGGACACCGCGGTGACCGCCTCGTCCTGGCCGACGATCCTGTCGTGCATCTCCTCTTCCAGCTTCAGGAGCTTCTCCTTCTCGCTGGCGGTGAGCTGGGAGACCGGGATGCCGGTGCGGCGGGAGACGATGTCCGCGACGTCGGCGGCCGTGACGGAGACGACGCCCTCCCGGCGCTCCTCGATCCCGGCGAGTTCGCCCTCCACCCCGGCGATCTCCCGCTTCAGCTCGGAGGCCTTCTCGAAGTCCTCGGCGGACACGGCCTGTTCGAGTTCGCGGCGGAGCTTGGCGATGTGGTCCTCGCGGCTGACGACCTCGGTGGACCGGCCCGCGCTGCGCAGCCGCACCCGGGCACCGGCCTGGTCCATCACGTCGATGGCCTTGTCGGGCAGGAAACGGTCGGTGATGTAGCGGTCGGACAGTTCGGCGGCGGCCGCCAGGGCTCCGTCGTCGAAGCGGACCTGGTGGTGCGCCTCGTAGGCGTCCCGCAGCCCCTCGAGGATCTGGACCGTCTCCTCCACGGTCGGCTCCGGGACCATGACCGGCTGGAACCGGCGTTCCAGGGCGGCGTCCTTCTCGACGTACTTGCGGTACTCGTCGATGGTCGTGGCACCGACGACATGGAGTTCGCCGCGCGACAGTGCGGGCTTGAGCATGTTGCCCGCGTCCATGGCGCCCTCGCCGGTCGCTCCGGCCCCGACGACCGTGTGCAGTTCGTCGATGAACAGGATGATGTCCCCGCTGGCCGCCTGGACCTCCTCGATGACCTTCTTCAGCCGCTCCTCGAACTGGCCCCGGTACTGCGCGCCGGCCACCATCCCCGACAGGTCGAGCACGACGACCCTCTTGTCCTTCAGGGTGTCGGGGACCTCGCCGGCCACGATGCGCTGGGCCAGTCCCTCGACGATGGCGGTCTTGCCGACGCCGGGTTCGCCGATGAGCACGGGGTTGTTCTTCGAGCGCCGGGACAGGACCTCGACGGTCTGCTCGATCTCCTCGGCCCGTCCGACCACCGGGTCGAGCTTGCCGGCCTTCGCCTCTTCCGTCAGGTCCCGGCCGAACTCGTCCAGGGTCGTGGCCGGCTGCTTGCGTTCGGCGGGCTGGCCGTCGGCGCGGGACGCCTGCTCGGCGAGGCCCGTCAGCTTCTTGGTGTCCAGGCCCTCGGCGCGCAGCATCCGGGCGGCTCCGGTGTCGCTGTCGCCCAGCAGCGCGCTGAGGATGTGCTCGGGTCCGATGTAGGAGACCCCGGCCGCCTGGGACTGGGCGTAGGCGGCGCCGAGCGTGCGCTTCGCCGCCGGGGTGAGACCCGGTTGCGCGGAGGGCTCGCCGGCCTCGTGCGGCAGGACCTTGGCGATCTCGTTGGCCAGCGTGTCGGGATCGACCCCCACCTGCGTCAGGAGCCGGCGCGACGGGTCGACCTTCGTCGCCGCCCAGAGCAGGTGCTCGGTGTCGAGGTCGGACGTTCCGTCCTCAACTGCCTTCTGCGCGGCCAGGTTGAGCAGTTCCTGCGACGACTCCGTCAGGAGCCGTCCGATCGGCACCCGCTGCACCGCGGGAGGAGAGGACGCCGGCGACATCCCGAAGAACCGACTGAACAACTCACTGAAGGGATCCTGTGAACCGAACGGTGCGCCGAACGACATCGACATGACAGCTCCTGGTGCGCAAGGGGTCAGTGTTCACTGAACCCCTACGTCCAGTGCCCCGCAAGCGGAGGCGGGGCCGGGCGGTCGACCGTTCCAGCATGGCGCGGCACCGCCGACTCCGCAGTTCGTACGCCGCGCGCCGGCCGCCTCGTTCGATGTCTCCCCCTTGTCTCCCCGGCGCTAGCGTGGGGTGATGCGCCACGAAGTGACCGATGCCGACACCGCGCTCACGGTGGGCAGCGGTGATGTGCCCGTGCTCGCCACCCCGCGGCTGATCGCGTGGATGGAGGCGGCGACGGTGCGGGCCGCCGCGCCGTTCACCGGGGCGGGCGAGACGACGGTGGGGACCGCGGTCCGGGTCCGGCATCTGGGTGCGACGCGGGTCGGCGGCCGGGTCGAGGTGACCGCCGAGCCGCCGACCGCCGTGACGGGCCGGCGGCTGACCTTCGTGGTGCGGGCCGTCGACGGCGCGGGCCGGCTCGTGGCGGAGGGCGAGATCGACCGGGCGATCGTCGAACGGCAGCGGTTCCTCGCCGCCCTGCCGGAACCCGTGGCGGACCGCTGACCCGGGGCCACCCCGGGTTTCTGCTCACACGGGCGTGTGCCCTCGCAGGTAGTCGCGTACGACCGTGGGCAGCGCCACCTGGGCGGTCTGCGCGATCGGTGTCCAGCGGATGTGGTCCGGCGCCAGGCTCGCGCCCCCGGACGGGTCCTCGCTCAGCAGTTGGCAGACCACCGCCGAGGTCGCGTCCAGCGTCGCGGAGCCGTCGACGAGGTAGCCGGTGCGTTCGTACACGACACGCGCCGCGGTGGCCGCCGCCGTCTCGGCCGGTTCCGGAGTGCCCGACGGCAGTGTCCAGCCGTCGGCCGACCGCACCAGCAGCACCCGTCCGTCGTACACGACGACCGCGAGCACCACGCCCTCGGCCTGCTCCAGCGCCATGACAGCCACCTCTCCCCCGCTCACCTGCCGGCCGTCCGGCCGGGTGCTGCTTGCCTACCCAGGCGCCGGGGGGTGATGCGCCGTGGTTATGCGGGGATCCTGGAGAGGAATTCCTGCGGTGTGACGGCGGGGCCTCCGTCGGTCTTCACGACGGGGATCACGGTGTCGTCGTACCAGACGACCGGCGTGCCCACGACGCCGAAGGAGTCGAAGGTGCCGACCGACCGCCCGGCCCAGGTGAGGTAGGTGCCGTCCGTGACCTTCCGGTCGAAGTCCGGGGAGCGCAAGCCGTTCACCTTGCCGGCCAGCGAAAGGAGTACGGAGGTGTCGGAGAACCGGTCGTCGCCGGGCGGGAAGGGCTGAGCGGCGAACAGGGCCGCCAGGTAGGCGATGAACTGCCGCTGCCCCTCGTCGCCCGCCGCGGCGAGTGCGCCCAGTGCCGTCCGGGAGCCGCTGCCGCCGACGGTGTCGTCCATGGTCGCGGCGAAGTGGAACCTGACGACGTAGTCGCCCTTGTCGGCACCCTGGCGGATGGCGCCGAGCAGGCTGTCCGCCATGCGGTGGCTCGCCGGGTCGCGCAGTTCGAGGAAGACCTGGAGCGCATGGGGCGCGTCCGGGTCTCCGTAGTAGAGCGTGCTGCCGTCGGCGCCTGTGGTGTTGGCGGGCGTCATGGGACGAGCTTGGCACGGAACCACAGGCCGCACGAACGGGGACGGGTCAGGACGGAACGCCCGGCCGGTACAGCACCGGCAGGTCTCCGGGCCGTACGCGTACCGTCACGGGCAGGGTGGCCTCCACCTCGCCGTCGGCGCCGTAGGGGACGGGACGGGCGGCCTCGATGTGCAGCTCCTTGCCCCGCAGGACGCGCACCTCCGGGCGGCGTATGTGGGCGCCCGTCTTCAGCTCGTTCATCAGGGCGAAGAACAGCCGGCGCGGTGCCTCCCGGATCATCACGACGTGCAGCAGGCCGTCGTCGACCCGTGCGCCGGGGGCGATCAGCCGGCCGGAGCCGTAGTAGGGCGAGTTGGCGGCGACGACCGTGTAGCCGCGGTGGGTGTACTCCTCTCCGTCCACGGTGACGCGGTAGTCGGCCGGTCGCCAGGTGGTGACGGCGCGCAGGCCGCCCGCGTAGTAGGAGGCGGCGCCGCGCAGCAGGCGGGCGTGGTTGGCGTGCCGGTTGGCCAGCGCGTCGACACCGGCGTAGACACTGCCGAGCACGACCGTGCGCCGGTGGACGGCCGACTCCACCTCGATGGTGTCGACGGGCCTCGGCTCGGCGTGCAGCAGGATGTCGGCGAGCGCGGCGGGGTCGGCGGGCAGGTCCAAGGCGCGGGCGAAGTCGTTGCCACGCCCGGCGGGCACCAGTCCGAGGACGGTTCCGGTGCCGCTGAGCGCGCCGCCGATGCCGCCGGCGATGCCGTCGCCGCCGACGGCGAGCACGATCCGGCCGTGCTCGCCGGCCAGGCGGGCGATCTCCTGGGCATGGGCCAGGCTGTGGCTGTACTCGGTCTCCAGCCCGGCCCCGGCCTCCCGGAGCAGGCGGGCCACCTGGAGTAGCGTGGCCGCCGCGGTGGAGCCGCCCGCGGTCGGGTTGACGACGGCGGTGAACTGTCGCATCGGTGTGCCTCCGGGGCAGGCGGGTCTCGTGGGGTCAGTCGGTGGGCAGCAGGACACCGGGGTTGAGCAGCCCGTCGGGGTCCAGCCGGTGCTTGACGGCGCGCAGCGCGTCGACGGCCAGCTCTCCGGCCTCCCTGACATACCAGTCGCGGTGGTCGGTGCCCACCCCGTGGTGGTGTGAGATGGTGCCGCCGGCGGCGAGCACGGCCTCGTTGGCCGCGTGCTTGGCGGGGGTCCAGTGGGCCACCGGGTCCTCGCCCTGGGCGCTGACGACGGTGAAGTACAGCGAGGCGCCGTTCTCGTACACGTGGGAGATGTGGCACATCACCAGGGGCGGGGTGCCGGCCTCGGTGAGGGTGTCGGTCAGCGCGGTGCGGACGGCCGCGTAGAGGTCGGGGACGCGGGACCAGAAGGCCGCGGTCTCCAGAGTCTCGGCGAAGGCGCCGACGTCGAGGAGGGCGTCGCGCAGATAGGGCGCGGAGTAGCGGCCGTGCGCCCAGCGCTCGCCGGGTTCCGTGCCGACCAGGATGCCGCCGCAGGCCGTGAGGACGGCGGCCGCCTGCTCACGGCGCTGCGCGGTGTCCTCGGGCGTGCCCTCGTAGCCGGTGATCGCCAGGCATCCTGCGTCGCTCCGCGCGAGCCCGGCGCCGATCGCGTCGGGTGAGGCGAGGCCGATCAGCGTCTCGGTCTCGTCGGACAGGCGCAGCACGGTCGGCCGGGGCCCGTCCTGGGCGAGCCTGCGCAGTGCGGCGGCGCCCTCCTCGAACGAGGCGAACCGCCAGCCCTCGTAGACGCGCACCTCGGGCAGGGGGCGGATGCGTACGGTGACGGAGGTGATGACGCCGAAGGCGCCCTCCGAGCCGAGGATCAGCTGACGCAGGTCGGGCCCGGCGGCGGAGCGGGGGGCGCGGCCCGATTCCACGGTGCCCTGCGGGGTGGCCAGGGTGAGGCCGAGCACCATCTCGTCGAAGCGGCCGTACCCGGCGGAGGCCTGTCCGCTGGAGCGGGCGGCGGCGAATCCCCCGATGGTGGCCCATTCGAAGGACTGCGGGAAGTGGCCGAGGGTGAAGCCGCGTTCGGCGAGCAGCGCCTCGGCCTCGGGGGCGCGCAGGCCGGGCTGGAGGACGGCGGTGCGCGAGACGGGGTCCAGGTCGAGCAGGCCGTTCATGCGGCGCAGGTCCAGGGCGACGAACGCGCGGCGCTCGGGGGCGAGTCCGCCGACGACGGAGGTGCCGCCGCCGAAGGGGACGGCGGCCAGGCCGTGCGCTGCGCAGGCGTGCAGTACGGCGAGGACCTCGTCGTGGGAGGCGGGCAGGACCACGGCCTGCGGTACGTCCGAGACGTCGCCGGCGCGCAGGCGCAGCAGGTCGGGGGTGGACTTGCCGCGGGTGTGCCGGATGCGGCTCTCCGGGTCGGTGCGGACGTGTTCGTCGCCGCCGACGGCCTCGGCGAGCGCCTTCAGGGCTGCGGGGTCGGCCGTGGTCCCGGGCAGGCGGATGTCCTCGAGGGCGAGCGCGGGGGTGGTGCGCGGCTTGACGCCGAACAGGTCGCGCAGCAGCCCGGTCACCGTCTCGGGCAGCGGTGCCGCCTTGGCCGGGTCGCCCCAGCCGTTCCACAGCATGTCCATTGAACGGTCGTCCTCACAAGGTCGGTGTGCTCGGTTCGCGCGACGGCTTCTCGGCCGTGCGCCGGGCGACGGTGACGGTCTGCTGCTTCCGTCCGGCCCCCGGGGCGTTACACTGTGACACATGACGCCTATTCGTCACAACGGTTCGGACGGCCGGAGCGACAGCGATCCCGTGCTCGACGCGGTACGCGACTGCGTGCTCGCCGTCGGGGTCCGCCGCACCACCCTCGCCGACGTGGCCCGCCGCGCCGGCGTGTCCCGGATGACCCTGTACCGGCGCTGGCCGGACCTGCGGACCCTGGTGGGCGATCTGATGACCCGGGAGTGGATCGGCGTGGCCGGCCGCTCGATCCCCGCACCCGCCCCCGGTACGGACACGCGCACCCGGATCGTGGAGGGGATGGTGGCCGGGGTCGAGGCGTTCCGGGCGCATCCCCTCTTCCGCAAGATCATCGACGTCGATCCGGAACTGCTCCTGCCCTATGTGCTCGACCGGCGCGGGGCCAGCCAGGAGGCGCTGCTGGCACTGCTGGCCGATGCCCTGCGCGAGGGGCACGCGGACGGATCCGTGCGCCCCGGCCACATCGAGCGGCAGGCCCGCGCCCTGCTGCTGACCGTGCAGTCCTTCACCCTGTCCCTGCGCACGATGACCGACGAGGAGGATCCGGAGCTGGACTCCGCCGCCTTCCTCGGTGAGTTGCGCACCCTCCTGGAGAGGACCCTGACGCCATGAGCCACACCGAGGCCGTACCCGGCTCGTCCCTCAGCGCACGCCGGCGCACCCGGGAACTCGCCGAGGCCGTGGACGGCAGGGTGGCCGACGTCCTGGTCGTCGGGCTCGGCGCCACCGGGGCCGGAGCCGCCCTGGACGCCGCCGCCCGCGGCCTGGACGTCGTCGCGGTGGACGCCCACGATCTGGCCTTCGGCACGTCCCGCTGGAGCTCGAAGCTCATCCACGGCGGGCTGCGCTATCTGGCGTCCGCGCAGTTCGACGTGGCGCACGAGAGCGCGGTCGAGCGGGGGGTGCTGATGACCCGTACCGCCCCGCATCTCGTGGCCGCCCAGCCGTTCGTGCTGCCGCTGACCCCGCTGGTGTCGAGGGCTCAGACCTCGCTGGCCTGGGCCGGGTTCCGGGCCGGCGACATGCTGCGGCTGGCCGCCCGGACGCCGCGCCAGGTGCTGCCCGCCCCGCGCCGCCTTTCGGCGACGGAGGCGCGGCATCTCGCGCCCTCGGTGCGGACGGCGGGGCTGCGCGGCGGGCTGCTGTCCTGGGACGGGCGGGTCACCGACGACGCCCGGCTGGTGACCGCCCTGGCCCGGACCGCCGCCGCGCACGGTGCCCGTGTCCTGACGCGGGTGAGGGTGCTGGAGCTGACCGGCGGGGGCGCCCGGGTCCGTGACGAACTCACCGGCGAGGAGGGCGAGATCAGGGCCCGCGCGGTGATCAACGCGGCCGGGGTGTGGGCGGGCGGCCTCGTCGACGGCATCCGGATCCGGCCCTCGCGCGGCACCCATCTGGTCCTGCGCTCCGAACGGCTCGGCACCCTGCCGGCCGGCCTGCACATCCCGATCCCCGGCGAGACCAACCGCTTCGTCCTGGTCCTGCCCCAGGGGGACGGCCGGGTCTACGTCGGCCTCACCGACGAGCCGGTCGACGGCGGCATACCCGACGTGCCCGAGGTGCCCGAGACCGACATCGGCTTCCTGCTGGACGTCCTCGGGTCGGTGCTGGACACGCCCGTGGCCCGGGACGAGGTCGTCGGCGCCTTCGCCGGGCTGCGCCCGCTGCTCGACACCTCGACGGGCGGCGCGCAGGCCCGCACCTCCGACATCTCGCGCCGGCACGCGGTGCTGACCTCGCCCGACGGTGTGACCACCGTGGTCGGCGGCAAGCTCACCACCTACCGGCGGATGGCGCAGGACGCGGTGGACGCCGCGACCGAGGCCCGGGGTCTGTCCGTGCGCGCCTCCACCACGGCCGCGCTGCCGCTGGTCGGCGCCGCTAGGCCCGAGCGGCTGCGCGCCCTGCCCGTGCCGCGCCGTCTGGTCCGCCGGTACGGCACCGAGGCCGTCGCTGTGCACTCGCTCGCGGCCGAGGACCCGTCGCTGTCCGCGCCGGTGCTGCCCGGCCACCCGGTCACCCGCGCCGAACTCCTCTGGGCGGTCCGCCACGAGGGCGCCCTCGACGAGTCCGACCTGCTGGACCGGCGCACCCGCATCGGCCTGGTCCCGCAGGACCGCGACGCGGTGCTCGCGGCCGCCCGGGAGGTCCTGGCGGAGGCGGCTCACCTCTGACGGCGGCCCCTCACACCAGGCGCCTGATGTCGCCGCGCACCCGGTAGAAGCCGCCCGCCGCCGGGTGCAGAGCGTCCACGACGTAGCGCACGCCGGGTTCGCGTATGGCCCGCGGGAACTGGACGTTCCAGGCGGAGTCGTAGCCGTCCGACACCACGTGCACCCGGAGCCGGCCGGCCTCCCGGACGCACTCGACGACGACCGCTCCGGCGGGCGCCTGCGCCACGGTGGCCACCGCGCCCACGGCCGTGGCCGGGGCGTAGGTCGGCAGGGCGGCGGCGAGCTTCACGTCCCGCGCCACCGGCACCGTGCCCTGCTGGGCCGCGGCGATGGCGGCCTCGCTCGCGTCCACGCACACCAGCGATCCGTCCGTGGTCACCAGGTACAGCCGTTCGTCGCGGTACTGCATCGACAGCGCCGAGCCGCCGCCCGTGCCGAGCTTCCACAGCCGCGTGCCGTCCTGGTCGAAGCAGTAGACGGACGAGGCCGCGTCCCCGGCGAAGACGAACCGTCCGCCGGACGAGGTGGCGCACGAGTACACCGCGCCGTCGCAGGCGTAGGTCGCCTCGACCGTGCCGGTGGCCTTCGACAGGCGCTGGACCACGCGGTGCCCGGTGCCCGCGTACACGGCGGTGTCCTCCTGCCAGCCGAACAGCACACCGCCGCGGGTGGGCGTGTGCCACAACTCCCCGGTTCCGTCCGGGGCGTAGGCCGTCACGCCGCGCAGGTGACCGTGGTAGACGGCACGGTCGTCGGCACGGACCATCCAGGCGTGTTCGCCCTGGCTGCGGCGCGCCCACTGGTGTTCGTCCTCGTGGTCGATGACGGTGAGCCGGCCGTCGCGGTCCGAGACGTTGAGCACGCCCTCGTGGATGTCCAGCCAGAAGATGTCGACATCGGCGGCGATGTCGTAGGCGGCGAACGGCAGTTTGGAGGAGAGGTCGTAGACCTTGCCGTCGTCGCAGCCCGCGTAGATCCAGAAGTCGTCGGCGACGAGGCACTTCACGCCGTCCGGCAGCCCGAAGCGGGCCAGGACCGCGCCCTCGTGGTCCAGGGTGTACACGTCGCCCGCCTGGTTGCCCACCCAGCAGTGCTCGTCGTCTACATGGATGCCGAACGCGGCCGAGCCGGTGCGGAACCGCCACAGCACGGGCGCGACCGCCCGCGCGGTGGAGGGGGCCGAGCTGACCTGACGCCTGGTCACCGAACGCGGGGCGCGCTGCCCCTGGACCGCCGGGGCGTACCCCTTGCGGACCTTCTCCCCGACCTTCTTCGCGGCGGCGGCCCGCGCCTTCTCCGGGGTGGGGAACGTCGTCGTCTGGGTCTGCCCGTCGGCGCCGATCCGTCCGTACCGCACCGTCACGACCTGGCCGTCCACGGTCACCTCGTAGAACTTGTGGGCCCCGCCGCCCTCCTGGGACAGCTCCAGATACGTCCTCGACACCGCGGACCCCGCAGACATGGCACACCCCTCCCCAAGGACGGACCGGCGGGTGTTCCCGCAGGTCCTCACTGCTCACACCGTAGGTGGGGGCACTGACAACCGGCCGGTCGGCGGCCGCGAGCCCGGTCTGCCGTGCGCCGGAAAGGCGCTAGCTCTGCGTCAGGGGGCCCATTCCGCCGAGGAGTTGACGCAGGCAGTGGATCGCGAGTGCGGCCGGGGAGCCCTCGCCCCTGACGTCCGCGTCCGTGTCGGCCCAGGTCTCCAGGGCGATCCGGATCGCGTCCGTGGCCGCCGCGGCGACGAGACGCACCTGCACCTCTTCGAGGCGTGCGTCCGCGAGCCGCGCGACGACCGGGACGAGGCGCTCCTCCGACTCCTGGTTGACGCGGTACCAGACCGCGCGCAGCGCGGGATCGTCGGCGGCCGCGCGCAGGAGTCCGCGTGTCCGCAGCAGCGCACGGGCGGCCTCCTCGTCCGGCGCCGCCAGCGACCGCTCCACCGCCGCCTCCAGCGCCCGGGGCAGTTCGGTTCCCGGCTCCGCCGCCTCCAGCAGCGCCCGCCACCGGTCGGCGCCGTCCGCGAGCAGCGGGCTCACCGCGTCCTGCTTCGAGCGGAAGTAGCGGTAGAAGGTCCGCAGCGCGACGCCGGCCTGCCGGGCGATCTCCTCGGCCGTCGTGGCGTGCGGCCCCTGCGCGGCGAAGAGGTCGGCCGCCGCGTGCGCGATCTCGAGCTGCGTGGCGGCCTTGCGGCGCTCGGTCAGGGAGGAGGGCGGCTTGGTGCTCACTCCAGAAGGGTACGGCCCGCGCTTTCCTGGTGGCACGCTGTGACGTGATGGCAAACCGTGCCACTTAGGCGTAACGTGAAGTCCATCGAGGACGCCGTCAGCAGGAGAACCGGCGTCACACAGGCCCCGCGGAACGTCGGCTGGGCCGGGCAGGAGAAGACATGAACCGCTACGACGGCCGCCGGGTACTGATCACCGGGGGCGGCTCGGGCATCGGGCAGGCCACCGTGCTGCGCATCCTCGCGGAGGGCGGCACGGTGGTGGCCGCGGACGTGAGCGAACGGGGCCTGAAGGGCACCGTGGAGAAGGCCGGCGCGCACACGGACCGGCTCACCACGCTGGTCGTCGACATCGCCGCCGAGACCTCCGTGCGCGACGGTGTCGCCGCCGCGACCGCCGCGCTCGGCGGCCTGGACGTGCTGGTCAACGCGGCCGGGATCCTGCGCTCCTCGCACACCCACGAGACGAGCCTGGCGGAGTTCACCCGCGTCCTGCAGGTCAACCTCGTCGGCACGTTCCTCGTGATCCGCGAGGCCGTGCCGGCTCTGCTGGAGGGCCGCGACGCGGCGGTCGTCAACTTCAGCTCCACCTCGGCCGCGTTCGCGCACCCGTACATGGCCGCCTACGCGGCGAGCAAGGGCGGCATCCAGTCGATGACGCACGCCCTCGCCGCCGAGTACGCCGGGCGGGGCATCCGCTTCACCGCCGTCCAGCCCGGCTCCATCTCCTCCGGCATGACCGACGGCAGCGGGGCCAGCGGACAGAGCGCCGGCCCGGGGCTGCCCGAGGACGCCGACATGCGCCTGTTCGCCAAGCTCGCACCGGCGCTCGGCCAGGGGTTCGCCGGCCCCGAGACCGTGGCGTCCGTCGTCGCGATGCTCGGCTCCGAGGACGGCAGGTTCATCACCGGCACGGAGATCCGCGTCGACGGCGGCACCCACTTCTGACTCCGCACCCGGCTACGGCAGTTCGGGCGAGCCGCCCATCGCCATGCCGTCCACGGAACGGGCCACCAGCTGGTCCGCCGGGCCGCCGCGAGAGGAGGCCGCACCCCGCACTCGGCGGGCAGATCGGCCACGATCCGGCCGGGACTCGACACACACCTTCCCCGTAACAGGCAGGCGCGCGCCCGGGGTTCAGTCGCTCAGCAGCTCGGTGAATCGCTGGATGTCGATGTTGCCGCCGGAGGCGATGACGCCGACGCGGGCCGGCAGGTCGTCGATGCGCCCGGCGAGGAGCGCGGCCAGGCCCGTGGCGCCGCTCGGTTCGAGGACGATCTTCAGGCGCTCGAAGGCGAAGCGCATGGCGCTGACGATCTCGGCGTCGTCGACCAGGGCGATGCCGTCGACCAGGCGCTGGTTGACGGCGAAGGTGATCTCGCCCGGGGTGGGCAGGGCCTGGCCGTCGGCGATGGTGCGGGGCTGGGGCAGGGTGACGCGTGCGCCGCTCTCGAGCGAGCGCTTGGTGTCGTCGCTCGCTTCGGGCTCGACGCCGACGACCCGGATGCCGGGGTGCAGCGCCTTGGCCGTGACGGCGCTGCCCGCGATGAGACCGCCGCCTCCGACGGGCACCACGAGAGCGTCGAGCGGGCCGGTCTCCCCGAGGAGTTCGAGGGCTGCGGTGCCCTGCCCGGCGATGACGTGCGGGTGGTCGTAGGGCGGGATGAGTGCCAGGCCCCGGTCGTCGGCCAGCGCCTGGGCGAGCGCGATGCGGTCCTGGGTGTAGCGGTCGTAGGTGACGATCTCGGCGCCGTACCCGGCGGTGGCCTCCCGTTTGGCGCGGGGGGCGTCCTCGGGCATGAGGACGACGGCGCTGGTGCCCAGTTCGCGGGCGGCGAGGGCGATCGCCTGGGCGTGGTTGCCGGAGGAGTAGGCGGCGATGCCCTTGGCCAGCTGGTCCGGTGAGAGCTGGGCGGCGGCGTTGTAGGCGCCGCGAATCTTGAAGGCGCCCACGCGCTGGAAGTTCTCGCACTTGATGAACACCTCGGCGCCGACGCGGGCGTTGAGGGTGCGCGAGGTGACGACGGGGGTGCGGTGGGCGACACCTTCGAGGCGTGCGGCGGCCGCACGGACGTCGTCGAAGGTCACGGGCAGGGCGGCGGCCATGGAGAACTCCTCTTTTCGTGCTTCGTCTTTCCGTCCTTCCGCCTCACGCCGGCGTGGACGGCGGTTTCGCGTAGTTGTAGACGGTCGCCCGGGACACACCGAGGAGGTCCGCGATGGTCCGCGCCGCGTCGCGCGAGTCGAAGTAGCCGTCGCGGTACAACTGTCGTACGAGCGTCTTCTTGTCCTCGCGGCTCAGCGTCCGGGGGGTCGCGGCGCGCTCGGCGCACAGCGTCTCCACCGTCCGGCGCAGCTCGCGCGCGCTGCGGTCCCGCAGGGTCTCCAGGGGCCCGCCCTGGTGCTCGGTGTCCGTGGCCACGAGGTTCGTCAGGGTGAGCGTCACGGGCGACAGGACGGAGACGTCGAGGTTCAGGCAGAGCGCCGCGATGTACTCCCCCGCGGCGTTCTTGATGCCGATGGACGTGCTCTTCGCCGGGCGGCCGTCGGGGAACCGGTTGGGGTAGTTCTGTACGACGCCGGGGTAATCGGGGTCGGCGATGCGGGCGAGCCCCAACTCGGTTGCGGGCTCGCCGACCTGACGGGCCGACAGATTGTTCTCGATCGCGCGGATCGCGTGCCGCGGATCCCGCAGGTCGTGCAGCACCACCTCGCACAGGCCCGGGAACATCCGGCCCAGGGCGACCGCGATCTTCTCGGCCTCCCGGATGAGGTGTTCGTCCGCGGCCGTGTCGCCCACCCGCCCCCCTTGGTCTCATTTTCTATTTCTGGACAATGAGACTAAGGAGATGGTCCGGCTCTGTCCAGGGCATATGAGGGCTCTGCCTCCCGGACGGTCTCAGTGGCCGCTGATCCCCCGGGCCGTGTACGGCTGTTCCAGCTGCTGGACCTCCTCGTCGGTGAGCCGGAGATCGAGGGCGGCGACGGCGTCCGGGATGTGGTCGGGCTTGGTCGCGCCGATGATGGGCGCGGTGAGACCCGGCCGGGTGGCGACCCAGGCCAGGGCCACCTGGGCGCGCGGCACGCCACGGCGTTCGGCGATCGCGGCGACGGCCTCGACGATGCGCTTGTCGTCGGGCTGGTAGAGGGTGCCGCCGAAGGTGTCGGTCTCGCTGCGGGCGCTGGTCGCGTCCCAGTCGCGCGTGAGCCGGCCCCGGGCGAGCGGGCTCCACGGGATGACGCCGACGCCCTGGTCCGCGCAGAGCGGAAGCATCTCGCGCTCCTCCTCCCGGTAGAGGAGGTTGTAGTGGTTCTGCATGCTGACGAACTTCGTCCAGCCATGCCGCTCGGCGGTGTGCTGCAGCTTGGCGAACTGCCAGGCGTACATCGAACTCGCCCCGATGTGGCGGGCCTTGCCCGCCTTGACCACGTCGTGCAGGGCCTCCATCGTCTCTTCGACGGGGGTGCCGTGGTCGAAGCGGTGGATCTGGTAGAGGTCCACGTAGTCGGTGCCGAGCCGCCGCAGGCTGTCGTCGATCTCGGTCATGACGGCCTTGCGGGACAGGCCGGACCGGTTGGGGCGGTCGCTGCGCGCCGCGCCCGTGGCCACCTCGAAGTAGACCTTCGTGGCGATGACGACGTCCTCGCGCCGGGTCAGCTCCGCGAGCGCCCGGCCGACGATCTCCTCGCTGGTGCCGGCGGAGTAACTGTTCGCGGTGTCGAAGAAGGTGATCCCGGCGTCCAGCGCCTGGCGGATCAGCGGACGGGCGGCCTCCTCGTCCAGGGTCCAGGGGTGCGGGCCCCGGTCGGGGACGCCGTAGCTCATGCAGCCCAGTGCCAGACGCGAGACTTCCAGGCCGCTCGTGCCGAGCTTGACGTACTCCATCGTTCCGTTCCCCTCGTCGATGTGGTGCCGCCGGTCGTGCCGCGGACCATGATCGTATCGGGGATCGTGACGCCGGGCGGGGACGGCCGGGCATCGGGGGCCAAGCCGTCAGCGGTCCCTGGGGAGGGCGACGAGTTCGGCCAACAGGCCCCCGACGTAGGCGAGTTCGTCGTAGTGACACGGTTCGTTGAACCGGCCGTTCCGCAGCGCGGTCATGGCGCATGAGCACACAAGGCTCACGTGTCGAGGTGCCGTCAAGGCTCCGCGTCAGGACAGCGCGAGGACGCAGAACTCGTGGCCCTCCGGGTCGGCCAGGCACGTCCACGGGACGTCGCCCTGGCCGAGGTCGAGGTCGGTGGCGCCGAGGGACCGCAGCCGGGCCACCTCCGCCGCCTTGTCGTCCCCGGGGTACGGCAGCAGGTCAAGGTGGACGCGGTCCGGCACGGGCTTCACGCCGGGCGTACGCAGGAACTCCAGATACGGGCCGACACCCTTGGCGGAGCGCAACACCGCTTGATCGTCGGTCACCTCGCGCACGGTCCAGTCCATCGCCTCACCCCAGAACCGGGCCATGGCCCGCGGATCCGCGCAGTCGACCACCACCGCGGCGATCGGCCCGGTGTCCCGGTAGACCTCCCGAGGCTCCAGCACGCAGAACTCGTTGCCCTCCGGGTCGGCGAGGACCGTCCACGGCACGTCGCCCTGGCCCACATGGGCGGGCGTCGCACCGGCGGCCTTCAGGCGCGCTACCAAGTCCGCCTGATGGGCCGCCGAGGTGGTGGCGAGATCGAGGTGCACACGGTTCTTCGTTGTCGTCTTGGGTTCCGGGACGGGAACGACGTCGACGCAGACGGCGACCGGGTCCGGCCAGACGAGGCCGCCGCCGGGTCCGACATAGGTGGTCACACCGGGGCTGTAAGCACACCAGCCGAGCGCCTCCGCCCAGAACCGGCCGACCGCCGGGGCATCAAGAGCCTTGATGTTCACCTGTACGGGTCGCAGCGCCATGCCGGCGATCCTATGTGCCCGACGGTCGACCGCTGTCCAAGGAAGCGGCGGGCGCCAGGCGGCGGGTCGGACCAACCCCGCTCCTGGGTGAGTGGGCGATGCGGATGCGGGCAGAGCGCATTCTGAGGGGATGGTGATGACGTCCCTGACCGACTTCTCCGAGACGGGTGTCATGACATGGCCGACGATGCCTTGCTGTTCGTTCTCCCTGAGCGTCATCCGCGTCTGGGCGCGGCGCTGTCCGCGGT
>NZ_JBSGDB010000103.1:0-22237 GCF_053602155.1 Streptomyces sp. NPDC004561 | reverse complement strand
TAGGGCGGGGACAGACTGTCGGGGATGATCCAGCCCCCACCACGGGCCAACGCACGGGGTGCATCAAGGCCGTACCGCAGTACGTCTCGAACTCGGCCAGCACCTGCTCGGCGGTCTCCCGCACGGCCGCCAACGGACCGTACAGGTCCCCGAGTTCGGGCTCGGAGAGCCAGTGATGGGTGTCCCCGGCGCGCACGCAGGCGGCGGTCAGCGCCCGGTAGCCCTCGCCGGTCCGGATGCCGTCGGCCACCAGCCGGGCGACGGACAGGCAGTCGGCGAGCCCGCGCACCAGGTCGGCGTTGCCGACCCGGGCGAGCGCGCCGGCGCCGGTGCGCCGGGCGGCCGCGTGGGTGTCGGAGACGTACGGCGAGGTCCACCACTGGAGCGGATGGGTGTGCGCGGGCTCGTCGCCGTCGGCGCGCAGCACGGCGAGGGCGCCGTCCCCGAACAGCGCCCAGCCCCGGCACGGCAGCGGGGTCGCGACCTCCTTGCGCAGGGTGTTGTACGACAGCAGCAGCGTGCGGCCGCCCGTCCGGGACCGGAAGGCGTAGAGCACGTCCTCGCCGTTCGGCGCGCGGACCTCGCGCTCGTACTCCAGGCCGTCGGTCTCGATGTCGTACGTCTTGTGCGCCCCGGTGGCCAGGCAGTACCCGCCGGGGAACACGACGCCCTGCTCCTCGGGCAGCCGGCGGCAGGCCCGGCCGAGGCCGTCCAGCCGGACCACCGCGCGGGTCAGGGTGTTGAACACCAGGTACCGGTCGGCGTCCTCCTTGTACGGCCGTACCCGCAGCAGCACCAGCGGGCCGACGCGCGCGTGGGCGACGCCGGCGTCCGCGAGGGACTGGAGCGGCTCCTGCACCGGCTCCGCATACAGCTCCTCCCCCTGCGGGGTGCGCACGGTGAGCGTCCCGCCGACGGTGGCCACGCCCAGCCCGCCGGGCACGGCCACGTACGGCTCCCGGCCCAGCACGTGGTCCTCGCGGCTGGTCCGGGTCCACGTGACGTCCTGGGCGGGCGGGAAGACGTCGTCACGCTCGCCGCGCGCGTCCAGGAACTCGGCCCGGCCGTCCTCGGTCAGCGACCAGCGCAGGGCGCGGACGTCCCCGGCCTTGTCACCGGTGCGGAACACGGCCAGCAGGCGGCCGTCGACCCGGCGCAGCCGGAGCAGCCGGGCCTGCCGGTAGTACCGGTGCAGCGCGGTGAACTCCCGGACGAACGCCGGGTCGTCGAGCAGACCGGGCACGGCGTCCTCGGCCAGCCGGGCGCCGTCCCGGTCGTACAGCGCGAGCACGTCGGCGACCGCGGCCTCGGCGCCGTCGGCCGCGCGGCCGGTGCCGCCGAACAGCAGGGCGTCGCCGACGGCCACGATGTCGCAGGGCACGCACGGGTGCCCGGTGCCCAGCCGGGCGGTGGCGGCGAGGTCGAGCCGGACCGAGCCGAACTCCTCGTCCCGCCGGGCGTTGAGCGCCTCGGCCCGCCGGGCCAGCTCGGCCGCCTGCCCGGCGAGCCGGTCGCGCAGCACCTCGTAGGTGCCGGCGTCTACGCTGCCGGCCGCGGACGGCTCTGGGGCGGTGGACATGGGTTCCCTTTCGAGCGAGGGGGAGGCGGTTCGGCGCCAGGGGGCAGCGGGCACGCGGCCGGACGCGGGTGCGCCGTGGTCAACCGCGCGGGGCGCCGCCGTCGCCGCGGGCGGTCGGCACCGGTGGGGGAGGGGGCACGCGGCCGGGCGCCGGTGCGCCGTGGCCGCTCGCGTTCCCCGCACCCCCTTGAGACGCTGCCGTCGCTGCGGGCGGTCGGCACCGGTGGGGCAGGGGGCACGCGGCCGGGCGCGGGCGCGCCGTGGCCGCTCGCGCGGTCCCCGCGTCCCCTTCGGGGCGCTGCCGTTCCCGCGGGCGGTCGTGTCCCCGGGCGGCACGGGCCGGCACGGGGGCGCCCCTGGGCGAGGAGCGCTCCCGTGCCGGCCTGCGTCAGTTGTGCACCGCGCTGCCGTTCAGCGCGCCCAGCGGCCGGTCCGACAGCCCCAGTTCGCCCGCCCGGTCCAGCAGTTTCTGGAACTGGACGGCGTCCGCCCCGCCCCCGCTCATCAGCTTCATCAGCAGCGCCGACACCGTCAGGTTCTGCACATCGGCGGTACCGACCGGGCCGAGGATCCGGCTCAGGTCGTCCGTGAAGCTGCCCGAGCCGTCCAGCCAGGGCTTCGCCAGGGACTGCGCGGTGCGGGAGCTGTCGACGAAGCCGTCCACGCCCTTGCCGAACGAGACCGCCGAGACGAGCCGGTCGAAGAAGACGGACTCCCCGCCGACGATGTCGATGTCGGCGTGCTCCAGGCCGGTGGCGAGGACCGTGGCCTGCGCCTCGGCGACCTGCCGCTGCGTCTCCAGACCGGCGAGCCGGACCTCCTTCTCCGCCTGGAGCCGCAGCCGGTACTCCTCGTGCCCGCGCGAGGCCTCGTCCAGGGCGGCCATCGCGGCGGCCTTCTCGGTCAGGCCGGCGGCCTCGGCCTTCAGCTTCTCGCCGATGGCGGCGGCCTCCGCGAGCGCCTTGGCGCGGGCGCCCTCCGCCTCGGCCTTCAGCCGGGCCTCGGTGGCCAGGGCGGCCGCCTGTGCGCCCTCGGCCTCCGCGAGGGTCCTGGCCTTGGTGCCCTCGGCCTCCGCGAGCCCCTTCGCCCGCGCGCCCTCGGCCTCGGCGAGCGCCTTCGCCTGGGTGCCCTCGGCCTCGGCCCGCAGCAGCGCCTCGGTGGCCTCCGCCTCCGCGCGGCCGGCCTTCACGGTGACCTCGGCCTCCTTGTCGCGGACCTGGGCCGCGGCCAGCCCCTCGGCGGCGGCCTCGGCCTGGACGCCCTCGGCGAGCCGCAGCTTGGCCCGGGCGTCCAGGTCCGCGGTCTTCAACCGGGCCTCGGCGAGGGTGAGTTCCTCGGCGGCGCGGTGCGTGGCGGCCTGCTCGGCGGCCTCCGCGGCCTTGATGTCCTTGACCAGCTTCTCCTGCGCCTCCGCCTCGGCGGCGATGACGATCGCCTGCCGGTCGCGTTCGGCCTGCTCGACCGCGCGCAGCTTCTTGATGGACTCCTCCTGCTCGGCGACCGTACGGTCCACCGCCACCCGCTCCCGGATGACCTCGGCGATCTCCCGCTTCTCCGCCTCGACCTCCTTCTCCGCGGAGATCCTGGTCAGCTGGGTCTCCCGCTCCCGGGCGATGACCTCGAGGAGCCGGTCCTTCTCGATGCGCTCGTTCTCCACGGCGATGACCCGCTCGCGGTTCTTCGCGGCGACGGCGATCTCCCGGGCCTGGTTCTCGCGCTGCACGCCCAGCTGCTCCTCGGTGCGCAGGAAGGCGCCCTGGGCGCGCAGCCGCTCCTCCTCCATCACCCGGGCGGTCTCGGCCTCCTCGCGGGCGCGGGAGGTCTCGATCTCCCGCCGCTGCTTGATCTCGGCGTCCGCCTGCCGGCGCTCCAGCTCCAGGATGGCCTCGCGGGCGTCGACGTCCTGCCGGGTGATCTCCTTCTGCTCCGTGCGCTTGGCCTCGTTGGTGCGCACGTGCTCCACGGCCGTCAGCTCGGTGATCTTGCGGATGCCCTGTGCGTCGAGGACGTTGGCCGGGTCCAGCTGGGTGAGCGGTGTCTGCTCCAGGTAGTCGATCGCCGCGTCCTCCAGGTGGTAGCCGTTGAGGTCGACGCCGATCAACTCGATGATGTGGTACCGGAGTTCCTCGCGCTTGGTGTAGAGGTCGGTGAAGTCCATCTGCTTGCCGACGGTCTTCAGCGCCTCGGAGAACTTCGCGTGGAACAGCTCCTGGAGCGTGTCCTGGTGACTGGCGCGCTCGGTGCCCACGGACTGGGCGACCTTGATGACGTCCGGGACGGTCTTGTTGACCTTCACGAAGAACAGGATCCGGATGTCCGCGCGGATGTTGTCCCGGCAGATCAGCCCGTCGCGGCCGGAGCGGCTGATCTCGATGGTCTTCACCGAGATGTCCATGACCTCGGCCTTGTGCAGGATCGGCAGCACGACCTGCCCGGTGAAGGACACGTCGACCCGCCGTGTCTTCGACACGATCAGGGCCTGGCTCTGGTCCACCTTGCGGTACAGCCGGGAGAACGCGAGCAGCGCGAGCACCGCGACGACCAGACAGGCGGCGACCAGCACGCCAAGGGCTTCCATGGCATATGTCCTTGTGTCAGACGACGAGTTCGGAGCTCCCCCGTGGCTCCGGTGCCGGACATCTGCCGGTGCCCGGCACCGGAACCCTCCGTAGTGCTCCCCGCAGAGATGGTGCGGCGGGGACGCACGCCTGCGCATTGCCGGTCTCCGGCAGTGTTCACTACTGTCTCGATGCCGGACTCGCGTCAGGAAAACGTCACCGGCACGTCAAGATCACGGGGGAACGGGGCAGGGTGACGGACCACGACATACCCGAGCGCTATCTGGACGGCTTCGCCCGCACGCTGGCCGAGGTCGCGGACACCGGCCGGCGGCTGAGCCGGGAGGAACTGAAGACCCGCCGCGCGCTCGGCGAGCAGGCCGCCGAGGCGGGACACGGGCTGCGCGCCCTGGTCGTCGCCCATCTGGCCGCCGCGCGGGCCGCCTGGCCGACCGGACCCGGCTCGGCGGAGAGCACGCTGGCCGCCCTGGCCGCCGTGGAGCAGGCGGTCGACGCGTTCGCCGACGGCTACGAGCGGGCCCAGCGGCTCACCGTGCGCCGGGAGGAGGCGGGCCGCCGGGAGTTCATCGACGACCTGCTCTACGGCCGCAGCGACCTGGGCCGGCTGGCCGAGCGGGCCGAGCGCTTCGGTCTCAGGCTGTCCCGCGCGCACGCGGTGGCCGTCGCCGAGGGCCCGGCCGCCTACGCCGAGGGCGGCCCGGTCGCCCGGCGGGTCGAGGCCGCCGTCCTCGCCCGGTTCGACTCCCACAGCTTTCTGCTCACCACCAAGAACGGCCGGCTGCTGTGCATCGCGCCCGGCGACGAGGACGACGTCCTCACCCACTTCGCCAAGCAGGCGTACGCGGCCACCGGCGGCGGCCGGGCCGCGATCGGCCGGCCGCAGCCGGGCCCCGGCGGGGTCGTGCAGTCCTACGAAGAGGCGCTCGCCGCGCTGGAGATGGCCGACCGGCTCGCCCTGGAAGCGCCGCTGCTGCGCGCCGCCGACCTGCTGGTCTACCCCGTTCTCGCGCGCGACCGGCAGGCGATGGCGGACCTGGTCCAGCACACGCTCGGGCCGCTGACCTCGGCCCGGGGCGGGGCGGCGCCGCTGCTGGACACCCTCGTCGCGTACTTCGACGCCGGCTGCGTGGCCGCCGAGGCGGCCCGGCGGCTCTCCCTCAGCGTGCGCGCGCTCACCTACCGCCTGGAGCGCATCCACAAGCTCACCGCGGCCAATCCGGCCGACCCGGCCCACCGCTACATGCTGCAGACGGCGGTGATCGGGGCCCGCCTGCTGGACTGGCCGAACCGGCCACTGTGAGCCGCACGGCACGGACGGCGCGGAGGACCCGAGGGACGCGCCGGCAGGCACAGGCCCGGCCGGCCTGGCGCGCCCGGGTCCAGCCGTCCGCCCCGATCGCCGTGATCCTGCCGACGGCCGTCCCCTACGGCCTGCCCGGCGGGTGGCCGTCCCCTACGAGCCGCCGGCCGACGCACCGCCTCCGGGTTGCCCGGCCGGGGCGCCGCCTTCAGGCCGCCCGACAGGCACGCCACCTCCGGGCCGCCCGACAGGGGCGCCGCCTTCAGGCCGCCCGACAGGCACGTCACCTCCGGGTTGCCCGGCCGGCACGCCACCTCCGGACCACCCGACCAGCACGCCACCTTCAGACCACCCGACCAGCACGCCACCTTCAGACCACCCGACCAGCACGCCACCTTCAGACCACCCGACCGGCACGCCGCCTCCGGGCTGCTGGACCGGCACGCCGCCTTCCGGCTGCTGGGCGGGCTCGACCACGTGCCGCGGCCGGGGGCGGTCGGCGCACGGCCGGTGCGGCCGGAACCGTCGGGTCTGCGGCCCCACGCCGAGCAGGACGCTCTCCGCCCCGGAGGGGGCTCACGGGGGCCGACCGTCCGGCTTCTCCCGGCTACTCCTCCTCGACCGGCCGGGTGCGGCCCGGTTCGGGCAGCTCGGCCATCTCCTGGCGCACGACCAGGACGTCGCCGATGAACAGGTCGTACACCAGGACCCCGATGACCCCGCCGATGAACGGCCCGACGATCGGGATCCACCAGTAGTCGCTGAACGCGCCCGCCTCGGTTCCCGGTAGCGCCAGGCTCCCCCAGCCCGCCACCCAGGTGAACAGCCGGGGCCCGAAGTCGCGGGCCGGGTTGATGGCGTAGCCCGCGTTGGCGCCGAAGGACATGCCGATGGCGGCGACGGCGAAGCCGATGATCAGGGGGCCGAGGTTCGCCTTCACGGCCTGGTTGCGCAGGTCGATGACGGCGACGACGAACATGACCAGGAACGCCGTGCCGACGATCTGGTCGATCAGCGGACCCGCGACGCCCCCGTGGAAGTAGGCGGCCGGGAACGTGGCGAAGATGGAGAACGAGGCCAGCGTGTGCCCGTTCGTCTTCGGCGCGTTCAACGCGGAGTCGAAGGCGGTGATGGCGTAGTGGTAGACGAGGTAGACCAGCGCCGCGCCGACGAACGCGCCGGCCACCTGCGAGAAGATGTACGGCACCACCTTGGCCCAGGCGAACCCGCGGCGCACGGCCATGGCGAGCGTCACCGCCGGGTTGATGTGGGCGCCGCTGACCCCGCCGGCCACGTAGACGCCGAAGACGACGGCCATCCCCCAGCCCCAGGTGATCAGCAGCCAGTCGCCGGCGGCGAGGAAGATCGTGGTGGGCGTGGCGGCACGGCCCGAACCGGGCAGCGCGGCGACCGCCATCGCGACCGAACCACACCCGAAGGCGATGAGGACGAACGTCCCCAGGAACTCCGCGAGGCACTCGCCCAGCAGGCCTCCCCTGGCCCGGAGCTGGGAGGGCTTGATCAACGGAGGGATTTCGACAGCCATTGAGGCCCCCTTTGAAGAGAGCAATGCGGCCAACATCACCATTTTGGCCCATAAATGCTCTTGATGCAGGGCGGGCGCCGGCCGGCGGGCCGTTCGGCCCCCGCACGGGTCGGCCCCGGCCGGCTCTCAGCGGCTGTCGAGGTCGTCGGCGAAGTGCCGGAACCCGCGTCGCTCCCGGTGCATGTTCCACAGCGTCCTGGCGAGCATGTCCGGGTCCTTGCGGGGGTGGCCCGGGGTGATGGCCCCCGGGATCACCAGCTGCGCGACATGGATCCCCTCCGCCGCGAGCCGTTCGTGCAGCAGATGCCCGTACGCGCTCTCCGCGGCGAAGGCGATGGAGGTCCCGGCCCGGTCGGTGTGGGGCACGACGGCCGTGCCGCCGTTGACGAAGAGGATGGTGCCGCGCCCGAGCCTGCGCATGCCCGGCAGGACCTGCTGCACGGCGGCGACCGGCCCGTACACGGAGAACTCGATCGGCCCGATCAGCTGCCGGTGCCCGGTCTCCAGCACGGGTCGCATGAAGTCCCGGTGGGGCACCGGGCTGTACTGGAGCACCTCCACGGTCCCCAGCATCCGCCCGGCCTCGCCGAGGGCCCGGGTCAGCTCCTCCGGCTCCCGCACGTCGGCCGGGAACCCGCGCGCGGTGATCCCGTTCTCGCCCAGCTCCCGGACCAGCGCGTCCAGCCGCTCCCGGTCCCGCGCGACGAGGGCGACGTCGTAGCCCTCCCGCCCGAACCGCCGCGCGACGGCGGCCCCGAGCCCCGGCCCGGCTCCGACGACGGCGAAAACGCTCACGCCACCCATCCGTACCCCACCGGGCCGCGGCCCGCATCCCGGACGGGGCTCAGCCCCCGGCCGCCACCGCCCCGGGCTCGCGCACCCGCGCCGTCTCCCGGATCCGCTCCGCCTGTACGACGGTGACGGCCCGCACGGCGAGGGCCCCGGCGATGGCGGCCCCCACGACGGCCGCGTCGGACAGGAGCAGCGGCCACACCCCGGTGTACGCGCGGGCGATGATCTCGTCGGTGGAGTAGCGGGAGAGGAGCCCCACGCCGCTGAGCAGGCCGGCCAGCCACAGCCCCCACCACACGTTCACGGAGACGGGCAGCCTCCGTCCCGGGGCGCTGCGGCGGAAGGCGTCGGCGACGATCCCGCGCGGGAACCACAGGTTGACGACGGGCACGATCCACCCGAGCCACACCCAGATCCCGGCGTACCGGGGTCTGTCCCCCGACAGTTCGAGCGCGTTGTCCCGGATCCGCCACAGCCACCCGGTGAACAGGAGCACGCACAGGACGACGAGGCAGTTCCCGAGGGTGGTGACGAGGTGGTACGAGTTCTCCAGCGCGTCGAGCGGCCGGTGTACGCCGTTGCCCTGGTCGGGCGGTCCCGCGGCGGGCTCCCCGGCCAGCGCCAGCCGTACTTCCCACACGCCCCGCACGGCCCAGCCGAGCCCCGCGAGCAGCAGTCCCCCCTGAGCCAGCCGCCCCGGTCCCTCGACGGACCTGAACCCGAGGGTGTGGACGGCCGGTTGGTCTATCCGTTCGGTCATCGGCTCATCCTGGCGCACCCGGGGCCCGGGCCGCGAACAGGACCCGCGTCAGGTCCCCGACGGGGCCTTCACCGCGCCGGGGCGGTCCCGGGGCAGCAGCGCCGCCGCGGCCAGACCGCCGAGCCCGATGACCGCCAGGGCGAGCATCGCCGCCGCGTAGGCGCCCTTGGTCAGCCCGGCCACCAGGATGGTGCCGGCGATGGCCGTGCCGAAGGAGGAGCCGAGGTTCGACACGCTGCGGGACAGGCCCGAGATCTCCCCCTGCTGCTCCTCCGGGAAGCTCGACTGCACGACGTTGACCGACGGGGTCAGCATGACGCCGAGCCCGAGGCCGATCAGCAGGAGTCCGGGGACGAAGGCCCAGGCGGTCGCGGTGGCCGCGACGAGGGCGACCAGGACGACCACGCCGGCGATGCAGACGACGAAACCGGTCATGATGAGCGTGCGCTGGGGGTGCCGCCGGGCCAGGCGCTCGGCGGACAGGGACGTGACCAGCAGTCCCAGCGTGGCCGCGGTGAAGACGACACCGGTCTGGATCGCGTTGTAGCCGCGCACGACCTGCAGATAGGCGGCCACGGTGAACGACGAGCCCAGGAGCATCAGCCACTGGACGTTCTGGGTGACGAGTCCGAGGTTGGACGTGCGGTTGCGGAACAGGCCGAGCGAGAGCAGCGGTTCCTCGCCGGCCGCCTCCTTGGCACGCGAGGAGCGGAAGAACCACGCCAGCACGAGTGCGCCGAGGACCAGCAGCCCGATCATGAGCCAGATGCTGTTGTCCGCGGCCAGGATGCCCATGACGACGAGGACGAGGCCGACGGAGGAGAGCACCGCCCCCGCGGTGTCGAAGGAGCGGGTCGGGTCGGGCGGCAGCGGGTCGTCGATGTGCCGGCTCAGCAGCACGATCACCGCGATGACCAGGGCCTGGAAGACGAAGGCGGCGCGCCAGCTGATCGCCGAGGTGATGAGGCCGCCGAGCAGCGGGCCGGCGGCGGCGCCCACCCCGCCCAGCGCCATGATGACCCCGAACGCGCGGGCCCTGGAGGTCACGTCGGGGTAGAGGACGGTCGTCAGGATGTAGACGGGCGGGATGAGCAGGGCGGTGCCGACCCCTTCGAGGACGGAGTTGCCGAGGATCAGCACCCCGAGCCCGGGAGCGGCCGCGCTGAGCAGGGCGCCGATCGCGTACACGATGAGACCGGTCAGGAAGCAGCGCTTGCGGCCGTAGCGGTCGGTGAGCTTGCCGCCGGGGATCATCAGCGCCGCCATCACCAGCAGGAAGACGGTGATGGCGATCTGGACGCCCTGGACGGTGGTGTTCAGGTCCCTGCTGATGTCGTTGATCATCACGTTCATGTTGGAGCCGGCGAAACTGCAGATGAACTGCGCGAGGGACAGGGCCGCGAGCACGCGCCCCTGTCCCGCCGCCTGCTTCGGCGCGACCGTCTCAACCACCGTCGTCTCCCCGTGCCGTGCTCTCGGCGGGGACCCTCAGGCCGTAGGTCGCCGGATTCCCGTGCTCGTGGGCACGGGCGCCCGACTCCGCCCTGCCCAGTTCCTCGTCCAGCGCCACGGCCGCGGTGACCAGGGCGAGGTGGGTGAACGCCTGGGGGAAGTTGCCCAGTTGCTCGCCCGAGGGCCCGATCTCCTCGGCGAACAGGCCGACGTGGTTGGCGTAGGTGAGCATCTTGTCGAAGGCGTGCCTGGCCTGGTTGAGCCGGCCGCTGCGGGCGAGCGCCTCGACGTAGAAGAAGCTGCACAGGTTGAAGGTGCCCTCGGAGCCGCGCAGGCCGTCGGGGGACGCCGAGGGGTCGTAGCGGTAGACGAGGCTGTCGCTGACCAGCTCGTCCTCCATGGCGTCCAGGGTGCTGAGCCAGTCGGGGTCGTGGGGGGAGAGGAAGCCGACCTTGGGCATGAGCAGCAGTGAGGCGTCCAGGACGTCGGTGTCGTAGTGCTGCACGAAGGCATGCCGCTTCTCGTGCCAGCCGTGTTCGACGATGTCCCGGAAGACCGCGTCGCGGACGCTGGTCCAGCGGGCGAGGTCGGCCGGGCGGGAGAACTCCTCCGCCACGTGGATGGCGCGGTCGAACGCCACCCAGGTCATGAGCCGGCTGTAGGTGAAGCTCTGCCGGCCGCCCCGGGTCTCCCAGATGCCCTCGTCCGGCTGGTCCCAGTGGTCGGCGAGCCATTCCAGGGTGGCGCTGAGCGCCTTCCAGCCGCGGACCGCGCCGATGTCGCCGCCCACGACAAGGGCGTCCGACGCCTCGCCGTAGATGTCGAGCTGGAGCTGGTCGGCGGCCGCGTTGCCCGCGCGCACCGGCCGCGAGCCCCGGTAGCCCTCCAGGTGGTCCAGGATCTCCTCGGTCAGCAGGGGGTCGCCGTCGACGCGGTACATGATCTGCAGGGGGTCGCCCGAGGTGGTGCCACCGGCCTCGATGCGGTCGCGCAGCCAGCGCCGGAAGGTGTGCGCCTCGTTGTGGAAGCCCAGATCGATCAGGACCCGCACGGACAGGGACGCGTCCCGGATCCAGGTGTAGCGGTAGTCCCAGTTGCGCTCGCCGCCGATCTGCTCGGGCAGACCCATGGTGGCGGCGGCGATGGGCGCACCGGTGGGGGCGTAGGTGAGCATCTTGAGGGTGATCGCCGAGCGGTTCACGACGTCCTGCCAGCGGCCGTGGTAGGTGCAGGAGCGCAGCCAGGACAGCCAGAAGGCACGGCACGTCTCGAAGTCGTCGGCGACGGCCTCCAGCGAGGGCCGGGGCGGTGCGGGGGTGCCGCCGTCCGCGCTGGTCAGCACGAACGCGGCCGCCTCTCCCGCCGACAGGGTGAAGCGGGCGGTGATGTCGTCGCCCTCCGCGCGCAGCGGGACGCCGGTGGTGGACTGCACGTGCAGGTCGATGCCCGGGCCGTGGAAGACCGCGGCGTGGCCGTCGCTCAGGTCCAGGGTGTGGGGGGCACGGGCGTAGTCGAAGCGCGGCCGGCAGGAGAAGGTGAAGGGCAGGCGGCCTCGCACCACCCGGGCGACCCGCACCAGACGATGGCGGTCCTGCGGCAGCGGGGAGTCGATGGGCAGCATGAAGTCGGCGATCTCGCCGACTCCCCCGGGCGCCATGAACCGGGTGACCAGGACGGCCGTGTCGGACAGGTACAGCTGCCGGGCCGTCATGCCGTCGCCGTCCGGGAGCTCCACGGCGAGGCGGCAGTGCCCGCCGCGCTCGCTGTCCAGGAGCGAGGCGAAGAGGCTGGGCGAGTCGAAGCGTGGTGTGCACCACCAGTCGATGTTTCCTTCGGAGGACACCAGGGCGGCGGTCTGGAGATCGCCGACCATCCCGTGGTCGGCGATGGGCGGGTACCGGTTCACAGGGGTCTCTCCCTCGTCGGGCTGACGCGCCTCAGCGGCCTGGGCAGGCTCGCATCGGCCTGCGCACGCCAAGGGTCCGGCCGCCCGGCGGGTGCCGCCTCACCCCCCGCGGGTGAGATGGGCGCCCCGGCCCCGGGCCGGGGGGCCGCCCGCCCGTTCCTCAGCCCGGCCCCGGTGTGCCGTCGTCCCCCCGCACGCCCTTCAGCTTCTCCGGATTCACCTGGAGGCGCAGGTTCTTGATGCCGTCCTCCGCCAGGTCGTACGTCAGGGCCGCCACGGGCACGCCCGCGACGGCGCACAGGACGCCCAGCTCGCCGTTGATGTGGGTCGGCTCGAAGGAGAGGCCGGCCGCCTGGGGCTTGGCCAGGACGCCGAGGAGCCAGCGGGCCACGTGGTCGGGGCCGTACAGCGGGCGGCGGGCGGCGGTGACCTTGCCGCCGCCGTCGGACCAGGCCGTGACGTCGGGGGCGAGGAGTTCCATCACCGCGTTGAGGTCGCCGCCCGCGCACGCCTCGATGAAGCTGCTGGTGACGCGGGCACGGCGCGCGCTGTCGGTGTCGAAGCGGGGGCGGCGGGCCTGGACGTGGCCGCGGGCGCGGTGGGCGGTCTGGCGGACGGTGGCCTCGGGGCGGTCGAGGATGCCGGCGATCTCCGCGTGGGAGTAGCCGAACACCTCGCGGAGCACGAAGACCGCGCGTTCCACGGGGGTCAGGGTTTCCAGGATCACCAGCATCGCCGTCGACACGCTGTCCGCCAGTTCCGTCCCCTCCGAGGCGTCGGGGGACGTGAGGAGGGGTTCGGGGAGCCAGGGGCCCACGTACTGTTCCCGGGTCGCGCGGGCCGAGGTGAGGCGGTTCAGGCAGAGGTTCGTGACCGTGCGGACCAGGTAGGCGCGCGGGTTGCGGACCGCCGGGCGGTCGGCCGTGTGCCACTTCAGCCAGGTGTCCTGGAGGACGTCCTCCGCCTCCGTCACGGTGCCCAGCATCCGGTAGGCCGTCGCGAACAGCAGGCGGCGGTGGGTGAAGTACGGATCCGTGGGCGCCTGGGTGTCGTTCTCCATGGGGTTCAACCTGCCAGAGTCCGCGCCCCGGCGGGGGCGGTGGCGGCCGCCCGCCTCGACACCGTGACCGGCGGGCTCAGGCGCCTGCTCAGCCGGTACACCGGCAGGGGGCTGGAGCTGACCAGCTCCTTGTACCGGACCGCCGCCCGGCCCGTCAGGTACGCCCGCCGGGGGGTGTCGTCGGCGTGGGTGAACTGGATGACCGCGTCGTGGCGGCCGAGGGACACGGGCTGGTGGACGTAGCCGAAGCGGAAGGGGCGCGGGGCGCGGCCCCGGAGCAGCCGGGCGATGGTGTCGGCGGTGTGCGCCGCCGTCGGCATCCCGCTCTGGCAGGTGCCGTGCAGGAGGCCCCAGGGCATGCGGACCGCCGCCGCGTCGCCCACGGCGTGCACGTCGGGGTGGGAGACCGAGCGCAGGGTGCCGTCCACCAGGACCAGGCCCCGGTCGTCCACGGCCAGGCCCGCCTCCGCCGCCAGGGCGGGGGCCCGTACGCCCGCCGTCCACACGGTCACCGCGGACGGGATCAGCTCGCCGGAGGCCAGTTCCACCGCGTCGGGCAGGACCTTGGCGACCGGGGTGCCGGTGCGGACGGTGACGCCCAGGCGGGCGAGGGCCCGGAGCAGGTACGCCCGTGCCCGCTCGTTCATCGTCGCGCCCGGTTCGCCCGTGCTCAGCAGGGTCACCGCCAGGGACGGGTGGCTCTCCGCGATCTCCGCCGCGGCTTCGATGCCGGTCAGGCCGCCGCCGCAGACCGTCACCGGGGTGCCGGCCGCCGCCTGCGTCAACCGGGCCGCCAGCCGGGCCGCGGACCCGTGCCCGTCCAGGGTGTGGGCGTGCTCGGCGGCTCCGGGGACGCGGGTCGTGTCGGCCGTGCTGCCCAGGGCGTGGACCAGGGTGTCGTACGGCAGGGTCCGGTCGCCGCCGGCCGTGGTCACCGTCACCGTGTGCGCCCCCGGGTCGAGTGCCGTCGCCAGGCCCTGGACGAAGTCGATGCCCGTGCCGGACAGGAGGCCCGGGATGCCGTGCTCGGCCAGCGGTTCGCCCGCCGCCGCCTGGTGCATGCGCAGGCGTTCGGTGAAGCGGGGCGAGGGGTTGACGAGGGTGATCCGGGCGGCGGTCCGGCGGGCCAGGCGGATCGCCGTCAGGAGCCCGGTGTAGCCGCCGCCCAGGACCACCACCCGGTGGCCGTCGGCGGCCGGCCGGCGTCGTGCTGTTCCGCGCTGCTTCGACATGTCCACTCCCCAGGTCGGGTCACCGGCCCGGGTCGGGTCCCGGATCGTCTCCGTTCGCCGGTGACGACCACGGGACAGACGGGGAGCGGCGGATGTGACAGGTCCGCGGCGGGGAATCGGACGACCGGTCGAAGCGCGCTCACGCCATCCAGAAGAAGACCGCCGTCATGCGCTTCTCCTCCAGCGTGCTGCCGGAGTAACCGGTCGCGCTGTGCACGAGGTTGGCGTTGTAGAGCAGGAGGCGGTTGTACTTGTGGGGGACGCGGACGTCCTCCTCGAAGGCGTCCGGGGCGACGAAGCGGGTGCCGAGGGCCTCGACGAGGTTGTTGTGCGGGGCCTGCACGACGTTGCCGCCGAGCCGGCCGCCGGGCAGGTGCTGGCGGTAGAAGCTGGTGCCGCAGTCCTTGGGCACGTGCGGGTTCAGGTACAGCACGGCCGCGTACCGGCACAACGCGCGGGAGTCGGTGTGCGGGCGGGGCTGGCTCTCGCCCTCGCCGACCACCTGGACGCAGTTGTGGTTGAGGGTGCCGCCGCCGGGCGCCTTCTGCACCCACAGCTCCCTGGCGCCGGTGGCCTTCTTCACCAGCCGTTCGATGCGCCCCAGTTCAGCGGGTTCCAGGCCGGGCATGGCGCGCAGGCCCGGCCAGGTCTCCGAGGTGTACGGGTATCCCTTCACCCAGTCGTCCTTGGCCAGGCACCGCTCCCGTACGGCGTCCACGTCGGGCAGGACGTCGTCCAGGACCCAGTAGTCACGGCCCTTGGTGGGCTTGCGGTAGGGCAGGACCGGCAGGGCGGCGGGCATCCTGGGAGGCGGCTGTGGGGGCATGCGGCGAATCTAGGCCCGCGTTCGGCCCCCCTTCTCCCGAGGGATGGTCAACGTTTCGCCAACCGTTCGTCAGGGGCCGTCAACGGACGGTGGCAGGAGCCTGGTTGGGCGACGGGCAGATTTTTACCCGAGTGGCAGAGACGGATCGCCTCCGCGTCCGTACTTCTGTGCGTCCGAACCTCCCACGCCGTTCTCGTGGGCGGGATCCACGACCGGGCAGGAGGCACGGTGCGCTTTTCGCGGAACGCGACGGGAACTCTCTTCGTGGGCGGTGCGATGGCCATGACCCTCGCGGCACTGGCCTACCCGAGCATGCTCGGCATGACCAAGGTCACCACCGCCCAGGACCGCGTCATCGCCAACACCCAGTGGGGGCCGCTCACCGAGCAGGACCGGGACTTCGTGGTGAAGGTGCGGGCCGCCGGCCTGTGGGAGTACCCGGTGGGGCAGCTCGCGTTGCAGAAGGGGACCACACCGGCCGCCGTCACCGCGGGCCACCATCTGCTCGACGGCCACGCGGCGCTGGACACCACCTGCCGCAAGATCGCCCCGTTGCTGAACATCACGCTGCCCGACCTGGCGAGTCCCCAGCAGGAGGGCTTCCTCAACACGCTGCGGGCGGACAAGGGCAAGAAGTTCGACTCCGACATGGCCAACATCCTGCGGATGACGCACGGTGCGATCTTCAACGCCATCGCGAAGATCCGCTCCACCACCAAGAACTCGCTGGTGCGCGCCCTCGCCGACCAGGCCAACGACACCGTGCTCGACCACATGACGGTGATGGAGAAGACCGGTCTGGTCGACTTCGACCAGACCCTCTTCCAGCAGACGACCCCGCCGAAGCTGCCCAACTCGGACCTGACCCCGCCACCCCCGGCCCCCGGTCAGCCGGAGGTGGTGCTCACCCCGCCGCCGAACCCCACGTCCACGCCGGTGGACATCAACGGCCTCACCGGGGGCGGCGGCGCCACCCCGAGCCCCAGCCCGACCGTGGGCTAGTGCGGTCGCGGCACTAGGCGAGCCAGACGGTGGTGTCCGGCGGCAGGACCCCGGTGCCGGGCAGCGGGCCGCTGCTCAGCAGGATCTCGCCCGCCGGCAGGGGCACCGGCTCGGCGGCGAGGCTGGTGACGCAGCGCCACGCGTCGGAGCGGCTGAAGCCGAGGACGCCGGCGGGGGTGTCCGGCGTCCAGCTCAGGGTCTCTCCCGCGAGGAGCTTGCGGCGCAGCCGGAGGGCGGTGCGGTACAGCTCCAGCGTCGAGCCCTCCACCCCGGCCTGCGCCTGGACGGCGTACGACGCGAAGGACGGCGGCTGCGGCAGCCAGGCGGCGCCCGGCCCGAAGCCGTACGACGGTCCGGTCGCCGTCCAGGGCAGCGGCACCCGGCAGCCGTCGCGGCCCTTGCGGACATGGCCGGTCTGCTCCCAGATCGGGTCCTGGAGGACCTCGGTGGGCAGGTCGGCGACCTCGGGGAGGCCGAGTTCCTCGCCCTGGTAGAGGTACGACGACCCGGGCAGCGCCAGCATCAGCAGGGTCGCGGCCCGGGCCCGGCGCAGGCCCGCCCCCGCGTCGACCTCGGGCGCGTGGCCGCCGGACAGCAGCCAGGCACCGGGGTCGGTGCCGGGCGGGAGCATGAGGCGGGAGGCGTGGCGGACGACGTCGTGGTTGGAGAGCACCCAGGTGGCCGAGGCGCCGGCGGCCCGGGCGGTGGCCAGTTCCTCGGTGATGACCCGGCGCAGTTCCGCCGCGTCCCAGTGCGCCTCCAGGTACTCGAAGTTGAAGGCCTGCCCGAGTTCGTCGGGGCGGGCGTACAGGGCGCGGCGGGCGCCCGGCACCCAGGCCTCGGCGACGGCGGAGCGCGGCGGGCGGTAGGCGTCGAAGACCTTGCGCCAGTCCCGGTAGATCTCGTGGACCTCGTCGCGGTCCCAGTAGGGGTGGCTGCCCGGCGCGACGCGCGGCAGGGCCGCCTCGCCGGTGGCGCCGATGCCGCCGACGTCCCGCAGCGGCTCGGTCAGGTCCTTGGCCAGGCCGTGAGCCACGTCGACGCGGAAGCCGTCGACGCCCCGGCCGGACCAGAAGCGCAGGGTGGTGCGGAAGTCGGCGCGGACCTCCTCGTTGTCCCAGTTCAGGTCGGGCTGCTCGGGGGCGAACAGATGCAGGTACCACTCGCCGTCGGGGGTGCGCCGCCAGGCGCTGCCGCCGAAGACGGACTGCCAGTCGGAGGGCGGGAGTTCGCCGCCCGGGCCGCGGCCGGGGCGGAAGACGTAGCGGTCGCGGGCCGGGGAGCCGGGGCCGGCGCGCAGCGCCTCCCGGAACCAGCGGTGCCGGTGCGAGGTGTGGTTGGGGACGATGTCGACGACGACCTTCAGGCCGAACCGGTGGGCCTCGGCGACCAGGGCGTCGAAGTCGTCCAGGGTGCCGAGGCGGGGGTCGACGTCCCGGTGGTCGGCGACGTCGTAGCCGCCGTCGGCGAGTTCCGAGGGGTAGAAGGGGCTGAGCCACAGGGCGTCGACGCCGAGCGCGGCGAGGTGGTTCAGGCGCTGGGTGAGGCCCTTCAGGTCACCGAGGCCGTCGCCGTCGGCGTCGGCGAAGCTGCGCGGATAGACCTGGTAGATCACGGCCTGCCGCCACCAGTCGGGGTTCCTGGACGAGAGGTCTGCCATAAGCGTTCCGTTCGGGCGGTACGACGTTCGCTGGACGTAGGGAATCTGTCCACATCATCCGGAAAGGGAACCTTCGGACACCGGAAGGGGCCTCCCGGCGGAGGGTTCAGGCCCCGCAGTGCTCCAGCAGCCCCCGCAACTCGCCGTCCACCAGCCGGTACCTGACCACCCGGCCCTCCTTCGCGCCCGCCACGGCCCCCGCCGCGCGCAGCAGCCGCAGGGCCTGTGACACGGCGGGGTCGTTCATGCCGGTGGCGACGGCGAGGTCGGAGACGGCGAGGGGGCCGGCGCGGTGGAGCGCGAGGAGCAGGGCGAGCCGGTTGGGGTCGGCGAGGAGGGCGAAGCGGTCGGCCCAGGCGCGTACCCGTCCCGCGTCGCCGATGGCGGCGATCGCCTCGCACACCCGGTGGCCGTCGATGGTGCGACGGCCCGCTCGGTCGGCCGGCACGAGATGCATGGCGTCATCCTGCCAGGCCGTCATGTGATCTTGAATACCTGCGCGGTTGTGCAGCTATGCAGCCGAGGGCCCGGCCCCCTACGGTGGGCGGGCCGTGGTGTTCGGGAAGCCGGTGCGAAACCGGAGCGGCCCTCGCCACTGTGATCGGGGAGTCTTCGTCCCGTCCGGCGTGACCAGCGCCGGGCCACTGGTCGGCCGCAGGGCCTGCCGGGAAGGCAGGGACGGCGGACGCACGACCCGTAAGCCAGGAGACCGGCCGCGGCATCTCACGAAGTGATCCACGAGGTGCTGGAGCGTGAACCGGATGCCCCTGTCCGACCCTGCCCGTACGGCCCCGGCCGCCGCGGCCTCCTTCAAGTGGCGGCGCGAGGACACCCTGAAGACGGCGGGGCTGCTGGCGGTGATCGTCGCCCTGCACGTGGTCGCCCTCGGGATCCTGCTCCTTCTCGTCGTACCCGAGCACTACAGGGTCGGCGCCGACGTCTTCGGCATCGGCCTCGGCGTCACCGCCTACACCCTGGGCATGCGGCACGCGTTCGACGCCGACCACATCGCCGCGATCGACAACACCACCCGCAAGCTGATGGCCGACGGCAAGCGACCGGTGTCGGTGGGCTTCTGGTTCGCGCTCGGGCACTCCAGCGTGGTGGTGGTCCTCGCCCTGCTGATCGCGGGCGGCACCCGGCTCGCCGGCCGGGTGATGGACGAGCACTCCCGGACCCACCAGGTGCTCGGCTTCCTGGGGACGACGGTCTCCGGGACGTTCCTCTACCTCATCGCGGCCCTGAACCTGGTCGCCCTGGTGGGCATCCTGAAGGTCTTCCGCGCGATGCGCGCCGGGTCGTACGACGAGCGGGAACTGGAACAGCACCTGGACTCGCGGGGGTTCATGAACCGGATCCTCGGGCGGCTGACCCGGTCCGTCTCCCGGCCGGGCCAGATGTTCCCGCTCGGCTTCCTCTTCGGGCTCGGCTTCGACACGGCCACCGAGGTCACGCTGATGGTGATGGCCGGCTCGGGCGCTGCGGCGGGGCTGCCCTGGTACGCGGTCCTCTGTCTGCCGCTGCTGTTCGCCGCCGGGATGAGCCTCTTCGACACGCTGGACGGCACGTTCATGAACTTCGCCTACCAGTGGGCGTTCTCCAACCCCGTGCGCAAGGTGTTCTACAACCTCGCCATCACCGGCCTGTCCGTCGCCGTCGCCTTCTTCATCGGCACGATCGAACTGGTCGGCGTGCTGCACGAGAAGTTCGGGCTGACCGACCCGGTCACCGGCTGGGTGGCCGGGCTGAGCCTGGACAGCGCCGGATACCTCATCGTCGGCCTGTTCGTGGTGGTGTGGGCGGCGGCCCTGTCGTACTGGCGGTTCGCCAGGGTGGAGGAGCGCTGGACGGCCCGGGCCGCCGCCTCGGACACCCCCTAGCGTTCCACCGTCTCCAGGTACAGCTTCACGTACCGGTCCACGTCCACGTCCAGCGCGACGTCCACCAGGGGCTGTTCGCGGCGGCCCCCGTGGATCTCGGACTCGCCGGGGCGGGGGCGGCGGTCGACGACGGTCTGGCCGCGGGTGGGGCCGGGGGCGAGGGAGACCTCGACCGGCAGCAGCCGGGTGGTGATGCCCGCCGGGTCGGCGACCGCGCACACGGCGCCCGCGTCGAAGACGCCGCCCGCCTCCTCCGCCTCCGGGGGCTCGCCCTGCGCGGCCGGGCGGTGCGCGAGGAGGTCGCCGGCCAGCCGGGTGCCGGGGTCGGTGCTCGCGCGCAGCCGGTGGACGTCCGCGGCGGGCACCACCACCCGCATGAAGACGTCCAGGCCGTACATCGTGATCGGCACCCCGGCCGTGAGCAGGATCGCCGCCGCCTCCGGGTCGTGCCAGACGTTGAACTCGGCGACGGGCGTGGCGTTACCGGTGGCGACCGCGCCGCCCATGAAGACGATCCGCTCGATGTTGCGGGTCACCTCCGGGTGGGTGCGCAGCAGCAGGGCGATGTTCGTCTGGGGCGCGGTGGGGATCAGCGTCACCGGGCGGGGGGAGGCCAGGATCTCGCGGCGCAGGAGGGTCACGGCGTCCACGTCGGCGGGGGCGCGGGCCGGGGCCGGCAGGCCCAGGTCGCCCATGCCGTCGCTGCCGTGCACATGCCGGGCCGAGCGGGCCGGTTCGATCAGCGGGCGTTCGGCGCCCCGGCCCACCGGGATGTCGGGGGCGCCCGCCCGCTCCAGCACGGTCAGGGTGTTGCGGACCACGCCGTCGACGTCCGTGTTCCCGGCGACACAGGTCACCGCCCTGAGGTCCAGGCCCGGGTGGCGCACCGCGAGCAGCAGGGCCAGGGCGTCGTCGACGCCGGTGTCGCAGTCGATGATCACGGGGATGGGCTGACCGTCCACGGCGGGCTCCTTCGTCGTACCCCTGTACAACCGACTCCCGAACCCTAGATGAGGGTCAGGGCCCGGCGGCCTCGCGGGCGCCGGACGCACACCGCCGGGGTGTGCCGTACGACCGCCCCGTCCGGCGGCCGGTGCGGCAGACCGGGGGACGCGGGCCGGACCAGGGGTTCTCCCCGGCCCGCACCCGGACGACCCGCTCACCCGGACGGCTGGCACCCGGACGGCCCGTCGCGCTGGTGGGCCGGTCGGGGCGGTGGTGGCGTGAGAGGAGGCAACCCCCACCGGCCCGCCGTCCAGGAGGCACCCCGATGTACACCGAGATACGCCCCCACGGCCGCCTCCTGCTGTCCCTCATAGCCACCGGCCTCCTCGCCTTCGGCGGCTGCGCGGCCCTCAGCCTGAAGCAGCCGGCGACCGCGCCGCAGCCCTTCCCCACGATCGACCGGCCGAGCCCGACGCCCAGGACGACCACGCGGAGCGACGGTTCCACGCTCACCGACGAGCAGGCGCAGGCCGCGCTCATCACCCAGACCGACCTCGGCGCCCCCTGGACCGCGACGCGCGGCGCGGCCACCTGGCGGGACGGGCTGCTGAAGGCGGCCACCTCGGCCGGGGAGTGCCAGCGGCTGCTGGACGCCCTCTACAGCGACCAGCTCCTCGGCGGCCCGGCACGCGTCGCCGTCGGCCTGGACGACGCCGACACCAACGCCCAGCTCCGCTACCAGATCGGCGCGCGCCGCCCGGCCGACGTGGACTCCGCGCTGGCGTGGCTGCGGACGATGCCGGCGCAGTGCGCCCGGTTCACGGCCACCACGCAGGACGGCACCGTCGAGGACGTGCAGGTCTCCGAGGCCCCGCTGCCCGAGGTCGGTGACGCGCGCCAGGGACTGCGGGTCACCCTCGCCGGTACGACCACCGACGGACAGGAGGCGACGCTCACGCTGGAGGTGGCCGCCGTCCGGGTCGGCGGGGACGCCTTCGCCCTCACCAACGGCGGCCTCGGCGACGTGCCGAACGACGCGACCCAGGCGGCCGTGCAGGTCGGCGCGCTGAGGCTCGCGGACATCCGCAGGCAGGGCCGCGCCCAGGTGTGAGCCCCGCGGCCCCCGGCGGCTACAGCGGCGGCTGGGCCGGGGCCGGGCCCAGGGTGGTGGTGCCCGGGGTGGTGCGGTGGCCGAGGCCGGTGCGGTAGGCGTCCAGGGCGGCGTCGATCCGGCCCGTGCGGCGCAGCAGGTCGCCGAGCAGGCGGCACAGGTCGGCCAGGTCACCCGCCGCGCCCGCCCGTTCCAGCAGGCTGAGGGCGCGGACGTAGTGCTCCTCGGCCGCCTCGGTGTCGCGGGCGTCCTCGGCGATGATGCCGAGGAGACGGTGCGCGCCGGCCGCGTGCACGGCGCCGCGCTCGGAGGAGAAGTCCCCGAGGACGCCCTCCAGCAGTGCGGCGGCCTCCGCCGACTTGCCCCGGCGGTGCAGGACGTCCGCGAGTTCGACCGCGGCCTGGCTGCGGTAGAGGGCGGCCCGGCTCTCCGCGAGCATGTCCAGCGCCTGGCGCAGCTCTCGCTCCGCGCCGCCGAGTTCGCCGTTCTGCGCGTGGATGTAGCCGCGCATCCAGTGGCAGTTGGCCAGCTCGGTGCGCAGCCGGAGCTGGCGGTACAGCTCGGCGGCCTTGGCGAGCGAGGCGTCGGCCTCGGCGACCCGGCCCTC
>NZ_JBSGDB010000102.1:0-22303 GCF_053602155.1 Streptomyces sp. NPDC004561 | reverse complement strand
AGGCGTACAGCTCTCGGGTCTTCGGGCCGATGTCCAGGCCCTCCTGGTCGGCGGGGATCTTGTCCGCGTCGACCACGGTGTGCTCGGTCGGCGCCGGTGGTCTGTCGTCTCTCACGGTCGACAAATCTATGCGGGGGCCGGGTCGGTGACCGCCTCGCGCGCGTGACCGGCTACCAAAGTCGCGTCAGTGCCGACTTTCGTCCGTCCGGGGCCCGCCGGCCGAGGACGCCCGTCCCCGCAACGGCTCGCCCCGCGGTCCCTGGGTGGGGGAAGGCCGCGGGGCGAGGGTCGTGCTACCTGTGTCGCGCTGCTCTCAGGGGTCCTGCCGAACGGCTCAGCAGGAGAAGTCGACCAGGTCGAACGTGGCGTAGTGGTCGGAGGTGTAGTAGTCCTCCTGGGACCCCTCGCCGGTGACGATGCGCCGGGCGCCGCGCGTGGGAGAGCCGGGGGTGACCACCGTGTACTCGTGGTAGTAGCCGGAGGACTGGCTGGGCAGCACGCCCTCACGGTTGGTGAAGACCGTGCCGTCCTGCGAGTACGGGAAGGGGCCGCCCTGGTCGATGAGGTCCAGGGTGTCGTGGGCCTGCGAGGGCAGGTCGCCGTAGCAGATGCTGCCGACGGAGGCGTCGGAGGCGCTCGCCGTGGTGGCGGAGACGGTGCCGCCCACCAGGAGAGCGGACAGGATCGCGGCTGCGGCGCCGATGCGGGTGGCGCGTGGGGGGAATCTCATGGCCTCATGATGACGCGCGTAGACAATGACATGTCAATGACAAAGTTGAAGATTTTCCCGTCAAGTCATCTGAGTTTTCAGCGAGTTAACCTTTCTCCTCCGAACCTTCGCAGGACTCGCGTCGGACCCCGCGCGCGCCCGTGACGCACCGGTTCAGCCGACGTCCGTGGAGAACAGGCCGCCGGTCGGGCCCTGCTTGTCGCCCCCCTGGGCCTTCTTCAGGGCGTTGGCGAGGCTCTCGATGGTCAGGGACTGCAGGATCACCCGGCCGTTGCCCTCCAGGGTGGCCAGGGACAGGCCCTCGCCGCCGAAGACGGCGTTCATGATCCCCTGGCGGTTGAGGCCGCCGACGCGCTGGACGCCGTACTGGATGCCCTCCTCGAAGGCGACCACACAGCCGGTGTCGACCTCGATGCGGCCGCCGAAGTCCGCCGGGTTCAGGTCGATGAAGTTGCCCGCGCCGGCGATGACCACCGTGCCGTACCCGGTGAACTTCTCCAGGACGAAGCCCTCTCCGCCGCTCATGCCGGTGCGGCCGCCGGCGAAGGCGATGCCGAACTCCACGGTGGACTCGGCGGCGACGAAGGCGTCCTTCTCGGCGAACCAGGCGCGGGTGCCGTCGAGTTCCAGGGCGCGCATCTCGCCGGGCAGCACGCCCGCGAAGCCGACCGTGCCCTGTCCGCCCTGGGCGGTGAAGTACTGGAAGGCCAGGGACTCGCCGGCCAGCATGCGCTGGCCGACCTGCATGGCGGTGCCCATGGCCTGGCGCAGCAGGCCGCCCATGCCACCGCTCCCGCCGCCCTGCTGCTGCCCGTTGCCCGACGGCCCGGACAGCCGTGTCTCCATGGTCACGTTCGTCGTCTTGAACAGGAACTTCCCCGCCTCGCAGTACACGGTCTGGCCGGGGTTCAGGTTGACGACCGCCATCTGCATGGCGTTGCCGACGATCTCTTGCTGAAGGGTCACGAGGAGGAGAACGCGTCAGGTGTGCCGGAGAGTTCCGCGGGCGGCCGAGGTCGATGTCCGTTCGCCGCCGGTGGACGGACGGCGCGACGGCTGGGATGGAGGCATGACAGCTCATGGAACTCTGAACGGCAAAGTGGCCCTCGTCACAGGAGGAAGCCGGGGCATCGGCGCGGCGGTCGCGCTGCGGCTCGCGCGCGCGGGGGCGGATGTGGCGGTGACGTACGTGCACGGCAAGGACGCCGCCGAGGAGGTGGTGGGGGCCGTTCGGGCGCTGGGACGCGGGGCGTTGGCGCTGCGCGCGGACGCCGCGGACCCGGACGGGGCGGCGGGCGCGGTGGAGCGTACGGCGGAGGTGTTCGACGGACTCGACGTGCTGGTGAACAACGCCGGCGTGGGGCTGCTCGGCCCGCTGGAGACGCTCACCGCGAAGGACGTCGACCAGGTCCTCGCCGTGAACGTGCGCGCGGTGTTCCTCGCCTCGCAGGCGGCGGCCGCGCTCATGCCGTCCGGCGGCCGGATCGTCACGGTCGGCAGTTGCATCGCGCGGCGCGTGCCGGGGCCCGGGGGGACGCTGTACGCCACGAGCAAGGCGGCGCTGACGGGGCTGACGAAGGCGCTGGCCCGGGAGCTGGGCGGGCGCGGCATCACGGCGAACCTGGTGCATCCGGGGCCGATCGACACCGACATGAACCCGGCGGACGGTCCGCATGCCCCCGGCCAGGCTGCGATGACGGCCCTGGGCCGCTACGGCACGGCCGACGAGGTCGCCGCGGCGGTGACGTACCTGGCCGGTCCGGACGCCGGGTACGTCACGGGAGCGGAGTTCGACGTGGACGGAGGGTTCGCGGCCTGAGACGACGTCGGCCGAGGTGACACGCGGGGCGCCCGGTGCTGTCCGGCCGGGCGCCCCGCGCGCGTGCGGGGTGGGTCAGCCGCCCAGTTCCTGGTGGCGGGCGGCCAGCCGGGCCGCGCCGTCCTCGGTCGGGGAGCCGAACAGGCGCAGGCGGGAGATGCCGCCGTCGGGGAAGATGTCGACACGCGCGTGCGTGCCGACGGCCGGGGCCGCCAGGATGAAGCGGTGGTTGGTGTCGGGCTGGAGCCGGGTGCGCGGCAGGATCTCGGTCCAGTCGCCGGACTCGCCGTCCCGCACCGAGACCGACGCCCACCCGGCGCTGTTGCCCTTCAGGTACGCCGTGTCGATCTCGACGGCGCGGATCCGGGACTGGGCGACGAGCCGGTAGCGGATCCAGTCGTTGCCCTGGTCGCGGCGGCGCCGGGTCTCCCAGCCGTCGTCCATCTTGCGGGAGCGGCCCGGCTGGATGGTGTTGGTGGCCGGGGAGTAGAAGAGGTCGGAGGCGTCCTCGACCCGGCCGCCGTTCTCCAGGGCGACCACGTCGAAGGTGCCGAGCGTCGCCAGCCACTCGGGGTCCGGGACGACCTCGCCGTACACGCGCAGGCGGGCGATGCCGCCGTCGGGGTGCTGGTTGACGCGCAGATGCGTGAAGCGCTGTTCGACGCCGACCTCGAAGCCGTTCGCCGCGTGGCCGCCGACGGGCGTGCGTGGGACCAGGGTCGTCCACTTCACGTCGTCGCCGAGGAGTTCCTCGGGGGACGGCGAGCCCGGTACGGACGTGCCCTCGACCGAGACCGCCTGCGGGTAGTTGCCGCGGAAGTGGGCGGTGTCGACGACGATGCCGCGGATCACCCCGGGCGCGCCGAGGCGGACCAGCGCCCAGTCGTGGTCGTCGGCCGTCGGCCAGGGGTGCCCGGCGGAGGCGCCGCGCCGGCGGCGGGTCTCCCAACCGTCCATGATCTTGCCCTTGTGCCCGAAGTGCTCGGGGTCGAACTCGGCGCGCCCGGGCACCAGCAGGTTCTCGCGCTGGGCGAAGAACTCGTCGTTGGCGGCGACGACACCGGCGCCGAGCTGCCGGTCGGCGAGGTTGGCGTACTGGGTGAAGGGGAAGTCGGCGGTGCGGTAGTCCGCGTACGGGTCGCCGCCTCCGTAGGGGTTCGCGTCGCCGGTGAAGCGGGCCGGGGAAGTTGGGTGCAGCGCCGTCACGGTGATCAGGGGTTCCTTTCCGGAGTCGGCCAGGTGCGGGGGCGGGGGGGTGACTCACTGGGGGCGGCGGAGCAGCGTGCCCTTCGGCTCGGTGAACTCGCCGTCCGCGACGATGCGTTCGCCGCGCAGCCAGGTGGACTTGACGACGCCGTACAGGGTCTTGCCGGCGTACGCGGTGACCCGGTTGCGGTGCTGGAGGCCGGCCGGATCGACGGTGAAGGTCTCGTCGGGCGCGAGGACCGCGAAGTCGGCGTCGCGGCCGGGGGCGATGGCGCCCTTGTGCGCGTCCAGGCCGGCCAGGGCGGCGGTCCGCGTGGACATCCAGCGCACGACGTCCGCCAGGCCGTGGCCGCGCCTGCGGGCCTCGGTCCAGACGGCGGACAGGCTGAGCTGGAGGCCGGAGATGCCACCCCAGGCGGTGGCGAAGTCGTCGGTCTTGAGGTCGACCGTGGAGGGCGAGTGGTCGGTGACGACGCAGTCGACGGTGCCGTCGGCCAGCGCCTCCCAGAGCAGGTCCTGGTTGGCGGCCTCGCGGATGGGCGGGCAGCACTTGAACTCGCTCGCGCCGTCCGGGACCTCCTCGGCGGTGAGGGTGAGGTAGTGCGGGCAGGTCTCCACGGTGATGTGGACGCCCTCGGCGCGGGCGGCGCGGATCAGCGGCAGCGCGTCGCTGGAGGACAGGTGCAGGACGTGCACGCGCGCGCCGAGGCGGCGGGCCTGCGCGATCAGTCCGGCGATGGCCGTGTCCTCGGCGTCGCGCGGGCGGGAGGCGAGGAAGTCCGCGTACCGGGGGCCGCCGTGCTGCGGGGCTGCGGCCAGGTGGTGCGGGTCCTCGGCGTGCACGATGAGCAGGCCGTCGAAGCCGGCGATCTCCGCCATGGAGCGGGCGAGCTGCTCCTGGTCGAGGTGCGGGAACTCGTCCACGCCGGACGGGGACAGGAAGGCCTTGAAGCCGAAGACGCCGGCGTCGTGCAGGGGACGCAGGTCCTTGACGTTGTCGGGCAGGGCGCCGCCCCAGAAGCCGACGTCGATGTGCGCCTTGTCCCGGGCCACGTCCTGCTTGACCCGCAGGTGGTCGACGGTGGTGGTGGGCGGCAGGGAGTTGAGCGGCATGTCGATCAGGGTGGTGATGCCGCCGGCCGCCGCCGCGCGCGTGGCGGTCCAGAAGCCCTCCCAGTCGGTGCGACCCGGGTCGTTCACATGGACATGAGTGTCGACCAGGCCGGGCAGCAGCACGTGGTCGCCGACGTCCTCCAGGCGTGCCGTGGCCGGGACCTCGGCGTCGTACGGCAGTACGGCCGTGATCTTTCCGGCGGTCACGGTGACCGTGGCGGCCCGCGTCCCCTCCGGAGTGATGACGCGCGTCGAGCGCAGCACCAGTTCAGCGTCGGACACCCGAACCCCTCTCTGTACCGCCGTTTTACGCCCAGGAAACGGGATTTACAGCCACGTAACGGATTTCAACGTTCTGTTGAAGGAGTCTTCACTCCCCCTTCCCCGCCGTCAAGAGGCACACTTCTGAACAGGGGTCGGCGGGCGTCCACTCTGGACGTTTCCACAACGTGGAATTAGAATTCCAGCAGGCAGAACGTAGCTACGTACAAGCGGGGAGTCAACCGGCCGCCGGGTAGGCTTCAGCCCTCCCGTCAGCCCCGAAAGGAACGCGCCGTGCCGACGTCCAGCGCCAGCACCACCGACTCCGCCAAGTCCAACGGAGGCGGGGTCCAGTCCCTCGAGCGCGCCTTCGACCTGCTCGAGCGGATGGCGGACGCGGGCGGCGAGGTCGGCCTGAGCGAGCTGTCCGCGAGCAGCGGGCTGCCGCTGCCGACCATCCACCGGCTGATGCGCACGCTGGTCGCCTGCGGGTACGTACGCCAGCAGCCCAACCGGCGGTACGCGCTCGGGCCCCGGCTCATCCGGCTCGGCGAGTCGGCGTCCCGGCTGCTCGGCACCTGGGCGCGGCCTTATCTGGCCCGGCTGGTGGAGGAGACCGGCGAGACGGCGAACATGGCGCTGCTGGACGGCGACGAGATCGTGTACGTGGCGCAGGTGCCGTCGAAGCACTCGATGCGGATGTTCACCGAGGTCGGCCGGCGGGTGCTGCCGCACTCGACCGGCGTGGGCAAGGCGCTGCTGGCGAGCGTGCCGGACGACGAGGTGCGGGCGCTGCTGGCCCGTACGGGGATGCCGGCCGCCACGGAGAAGACGATCACCACACCCGAGGGCTTTCTCGCGGCGCTGGCGGACGTGCGCCAGGCGGGGTACGCGGTCGACGACAACGAGCAGGAGATAGGGGTCCGGTGCCTCGCGGTGTCCGTGCCCGAGTCTCCGACGGCCGCGGCGATCTCCATCTCCGGACCGGCCGGGCGGGTCACGGAAGCGGCCACCGACAAGATCGTGCCGGTGCTCCAGCAGGTCGCCCTGGAACTGTCCCAGGCGCTGGCGAGCTCGGGCACCGCGTAGAAGCCGACGCCGGCCGAGCGTCGACGCCTTTCGCACACCATCCAGTGCCCATCGGGGTCAGCCCCGCCGAGGCCGTCGGCGGCCCCGCGCGCCCTGACGCAGGCACCCTCACCCCCGCCGAGGCGGTCGGTGCCCCCGCGTGCCCTGAAGCTGGCGCCCTCACCCCCGCCGAGGCGGTTCCCCGAACAGGTCCACCGCCTCGCGGACCCCGGTCAGGCCCCGGGCCAGTGCGCTGACCGAGCCGATCGCGCCCGCGATCAGTAACAGGGACCTGCGCAGGCGCGGGATCTCGGGCGCGCCGCCGGAGGCCATCGCGGCCAGGGCGGCCAGTTCGTCCTCGGCTATGACGCGGTCGGGGAACTCCGCCGGATGCGCGGCGAGTTCGCGACGGAGCCGGGACACCGCGGTCCGCAGTTCCGTCACCCTCGGGTCCTCGTCACTGACGGTCACTGGCCTTTGTCCCACGCTCCGCAACACAGCCCTCCCCAGGCACGGCGTCGTGCGCGGGTCAGTAAACGCCACCCCGTCCGGGAGCGCCACAGCGCGGACCGAAATTCAGCCCGGGGAGAGCGGCCGCCCGGGCCGCCGTCAGGTATGCAGGACTCATGACGGAGAACCAGGACCACACCGAGGACATGGCCGGGCTGCTGCTCGCCGCCGGGGGCGGCAGACGCCTCGGGGGGCGCCCCAAGGCACTGCTGCGGCACCGGGGGCGCCCCCTGGTGGAACACGCGGCCGGAGTGCTGCGCGCGGCGGGGTGCGGCCGGATCCACGTCGTGCTGGGCGCGCGGGCGGACGAGGTCCGCGAGCGCGCCGAGCTGGCCGGCTGCGTACTCGTCGACAACCCCGGCTGGGCCGAGGGCATGGGGTCCTCCCTGCGGGCCGGACTCGCCTCATTGGCCGGCACGGGGGCACGCGCGGCGCTGGTCTCGCTCGTCGACCAGCCCGGCATCGGGCCGAAAGCGGTGGCCCGGGTTCTCGCCGCGTACGAGGACGAGCACTCCCTGGTCTCGGCCGCGTACGACGGTGTGCGCGGGCACCCCGTGCTGCTCGGCGCGGCCCACTGGCCGGGCGTCGCGGCGGCCGCCACCGGTGACCGCGGGGCCCGCGCCTACCTGAAGGCGCACGAAGACGGGATCCGGCTCGTGGAGTGCGCGGACGTGGCCGAGACGTACGACATCGACACCGAGGCCGATCTGAGCCACCTTGAGTGAACGGGGTGGCACCGAGCGCCACCTTGCCTCGACCCAGAGAATCTCGACATCAACAAACCATTGAAGTTCCACGATGAGGAAACTACTATCCACTGCTCAGAAGCGCCTGACCGCACAGCGGGCGCTGTCCGTCCCATTCGTGCCGCTAGGCACTAAGTGCCACCGCTGAAGGAAGTGACAGCTCATGTCCGCACCAGCGCCGTCCCCGCTGGCCATCGTCGACGCCGAGCCCCTGCCCCGGCAGGAGGAGGTACTCACGGACGCGGCGCTCGCCTTCGTGGCGGAGCTGCACCGGCGGTTCACCCCGCGCCGTGACGAACTCCTGGCCCGCCGGGCCGAGCGCCGCGCCGAGATCGCCCGCACCTCCACGCTCGACTTCCTCCCGGAGACGGCCGCCGTCCGCGCGGACGACTCCTGGCGGGTCGCTCCGGCCCCGGCCGCGCTGAACGACCGGCGCGTCGAGATCACCGGCCCCACCGACCGCAAGATGACCATCAACGCGCTCAACTCGGGCGCGAAGGTCTGGCTCGCCGACTTCGAGGACGCCTCCGCGCCCACCTGGGAGAACGTCGTCCTCGGCCAGGCCAACCTGATCGACGCCTACACCCGCAGCATCGACTTCACCGATCCGGCGTCCGGCAAGTCGTACGCGCTGCGGCCGGACGAGGAGCTGGCGACCGTCGTCATGCGCCCGCGCGGCTGGCACCTGGACGAGCGGCACCTCGCCGACACCGACGGCCGTGCCGTGCCCGGCGCCCTCGTCGACTTCGGCCTGTACTTCTTCCACAACGCCCAGCGGCTGCTGGACCTCGGCAAGGGCCCGTACTTCTACCTGCCCAAGACCGAGTCGTACCTCGAGGCGCGGCTGTGGAACGACGTGTTCGTGTTCGCGCAGGACTACGTCGGCGTCCCGCAGGGCACCGTCCGCGCCACCGTCCTGATCGAGACCATCACGGCCGCGTACGAGATGGAGGAGATCCTCTACGAACTGCGCGACCACGCCGCCGGGTTGAACGCCGGCCGCTGGGACTACCTGTTCTCCATCGTCAAGAACTTCCGTGACGGCGGAGCCCGGTTCGTCCTGCCGGACCGCAACGCGGTGACGATGACGGCGCCGTTCATGCGGGCGTACACCGAACTCCTCGTCCGCACCTGCCACAAGCGCGGCGCGCACGCGATCGGCGGCATGGCGGCCTTCATCCCCTCGCGCCGGGACGCGGAGGTCAACAAGGTCGCCTTCGAGAAGGTCCGTGCCGACAAGGACCGTGAGGCGAACGACGGTTTCGACGGCTCCTGGGTCGCCCACCCCGACCTGGTGCCGATCGCCATGGAGTCCTTCGACCGGGTCCTCGGCGACAAGCCGAACCAGAAGGACCGGCTGCGCGAGGACGTGCACGTCGAGGCCGCCGACCTCATCGCGATCGACTCGCTCGACGCGAAGCCGACGTACGCGGGTCTCGTCAACGCCGTCAAGGTCGGCATCCGTTACATCGAGGCCTGGCTGCGCGGGCTCGGCGCGGTCGCCATCTTCAACCTGATGGAGGACGCGGCCACCGCCGAGATCTCCCGCTCGCAGATCTGGCAGTGGATCAACGCGGGCGTCGAGTTCGAGAACGGCGACAGGGCCACGCCCGAGCTGGCCCGCAAGGTCGCCGCCGAGGAACTGGACGCCATCCGCAAGGAGATCGGCGAGGAGGCCTTCGCGGCCGGGCACTGGCACGAGGCGCACGACCTGCTGCTGCGGGTCGCCCTCGACGAGGACTACGCCGACTTCCTCACCCTGCCCGCCTACGAGCAGCTCAAGGGCTGACCCACAGGAGACAGGCTCGTCCGAGGGGCCCCGGGACCCTCCCGGGGCCCTCGGACGCGTCCGGCCCGCTTCGGGCCGCGCGAGGGTGCCTCCGGCGCCGGGTGCGGTACTCGATCCCGACGCGCCCGATGTCGGTCATCCGAGGTGCACCGACCAGTCCTGTTCCGCGGCCGGCTTGCCGTGCAGGTCGGGGACCCGTTTCAGCCAGTCCGGGCGGCCCGCCCGGTTCCTGCGCGCGCGGGCGGCCTCCTCGGCCGCGAGCTGCTCGCGGCTCGGGAAGTCCGTGGGCAGCCACTCGGACGACAGCCGCAGGCGCGCGAGGAGATAGCCGACGTACGCGTCCCGGACGTCGTCGGGCGTCGCGAACCCGGCGTCCTCGGCCAGCCAGGCGTCGGGCACCTCGGCGACGATCCCGCGCAGCAGTTCCTCGGTCACACGGGGGGCGAGTTCGGCGTCGGCGGCCCGGACGTCGGGGCCGTAGTGGCCGAGGGCGTGGTGCCGGAAGTCGTACCTCCTGCCCGGGGTCGTGGTGTCCCAGCGGTGGTGGAAGACGAGCGCGGCGCCGTGGTCGATGAGCCACAGACGCGGCGGCGCGGTGCCGAGCGTGGGCCACACCATGAGGTTGGAGCTGTGGACCGTGCGGTCGACGTTGGCCGTCAGCGCGTCCAGCCAGACGATGCGGCCCGCCTCCTGCGGGTCCACCGGGAAGGCCCTGGCGATCTCCGGGGTGAGGTCGCGGGCGCCCGGCAGATAGTCCATGCCGAGGTTCACCCCGGCGCTCGCGCTGTGCAGGTCGCGCACCTCCTGGTGCGGCTCGGCGGCGGCGATCGCGGGGTCGAAGTGGACCAGGACCAGCTCCGGGAAGCGCAGGCCGAGCGCGCGGGCGAGCTCGCCGACGATCACCTCCGCGACCAGCGCCTTGTGCCCCTGCGCGGAACCGGTGAACTTCACGACGTACGTGCCCAGGTCGTCCGCCTCCACGACTCCGGGCACGGAGCCCCCGGAGCGCAGCGGGGTCACGTATCGAACAGCAGTCACGTCGCGCAGCACACCGGCCAGCCTAGAACAGGTGGGCCGGGTGACATCCCTCACAGGGAAGTCGGCCACTAGGCATGCCGGATAGTAGGAACAGCTCCGGCGACATATGGGATTTGTCCGTCTTGCCATGGTGGCGGGCCCCTCTTCGATCGGGGGTCCGGCTCCCGCTCGGAGGCCTCCCGTATTCGTCGCCGTCGGCGTCCTCCTGACAGTGCGCCAGGAGCGAGCAAAGATCACGAATGCGAAGTCGGCAGTTCTCGGCTCGCGTGACAAGGGCCGTCCGCGCCTACGAAGCGGTGTAGTAGAAAGCCGCCTTTGCGTTCCGTGTGAAGCCGTCCCGAGAATGAGTGCCCGGCGATCACCGAGTGAGGTTGAACGAATGGGCAAGCACCGCAAGACCCAGTACTACCGGCGAATAGTCATCGCCACCGTCGCCATCGGCGCCGTGGGCGTGCCCTCCGCCGCGCTGGCCTGTTCCCAGTGGCCGAACGGCACCGCGGGCCAGGCCGACGTAGCCGCCACCGCCACTCCCACTCCGCAGTGGCACCACGCACTCCGGCATCACCACCGCAACGGCCACCACCACCACGCCGGCGCACCGGCCGGCACGTCGCTGGCCGCCGCGGCGCCCACGGCCCCGGCCGCCGCTCCCCCGAGCCCCGCGCAGCAGAGCCCGACGCACCAGCCCACGGCGGCGGCCGCCCCGAGCACCCCCCAGGCCACCGCTGCCCCGGCCGGCACGCCCAAGGCCGCTCCGGCCGCGCCGAGCGCCCCGAAGGCCACCGCCACGGCGTCCGGGGTCACCGCGCAGATCCTGCAGCTCGTCAACGCCGAGCGCGCCAAGGCGGGTTGCCAGGATCTGACCCTGAACTCGACGCTGACCAAGGCCGCGCAGGCCCACAGCGCGGACATGGCGGCCCACCAGAACATGTCGCACACCGGCTCCGACGGGTCGTCCCCGGGCGACCGCATCACGGCCGCCGGCTACAACTGGAGCAGCTACGGCGAGAACGTGGCCTACGGCTACTCCACGGCGGACCAGGTCATGGCGGGCTGGATGTCCAGTCCCGGCCACCGGGCCAACATCCTCAACTGCTCCTTCAAGGAGATCGGCGTCGGTCTCGCGCAGCCGGGCAGCTACTGGACCCAGGACTTCGGCACGGTCCGCTAGGGCCCGTCGTCCGATCAGCGGCCCGCCAGCGGGTTCGGCAGGGGCAGGTAGCGGGCGTCCGCGCCGTCCGCGCCTGTCCAGCGCAGCAGCAGGTTGGTCTTGCCGGGCAGGGTGGGCGAGGCCAGCAGGGCGGGGATCTCGGGCAGACCGTGGCGGGCGAGTTCGCGGCGCGCGGCGGGCCACGGGTCGAGGCCGGGACGGTGCTCGACGAGGGCGCCCGCGATCTCCGTGAGGTGGTTGACGACCAGGCAGTACACCAGCCGCTCCCAGCCCGCCGCGCGCGTCACGTCCGGCAGCAGCTTGGCGCCCTCGGCGTCCCGGAACAGCGCCTGCACGGGCGTACCGGCCGCGTCGACGGCGACGAGGGTGTTCTGCAGGTGCGCCTCCAGGACGACCCCGTGCTCGTCGAACGCGGCGAGGGCGGGCGGGACGACCTGCCGCAGATACGCCTCCCACCAGGCCGCCGGGTCCGCCGCGGCGGCCAGCGGGCTGCCGTCGAAGCCTTCGGCCAGGCCCGCGGCGAGCAGCGGGGTGGCGTCCGGCAGCAGATGGCCGCGCAGCCCGTCCCGGACCAGGACGGCCAGTTCCTCGAAGGCGAAGGACGCGGTGCGGTATCCGCGGTCGCTCAGCCAGCCCGCGGACGGGCCGAGCGCCGCGAGGGCGTGCCCGGCCGCGGTGTCGGTGCGGCGCAGCCGCAGCAGGTCGTGCCGCCACAGCCGGCGGATGTCGTTGGTGATGCGGACGTCCAGGCTGAACTTCAGGAACAGGTCGCGCCGGGGCTCGTACACGGTCCGGATCGCCGCCGTCGGCCAGGTGTCGAAGGCGGTGGTGCCGAGCCGGAGCAGGCGGCCGTCGGCGAAGGCCGGCGCGAGGTCGCCGGCGACCAGATCGAGCTGCCAGGGGTGGGCTGGCAGCAGCCGGTAGCCGGCCGGGGCGGTGCCGAGGGCGTCCAGGGCGCCGGTGTCGCCCTCCTCGGTCACCTGGTCCTCGCGGACGCCGAGCAGCACCAGCGGGAAGTGGGCATGGGCCTCGGGGGCGTACGGCAGCCAGGACGCGACCGGGCCGCCGCCGCGCGCCTTGGGGGCGGGGTGGTAGGGGTGGCCGATGAGCAGGGACTGCTCGGAGCGCAGGTAGGGGTCCTCGGGCGCCGTTGCCCCGGCACGGGCGGTGAGCAGGGCGGCGACCGCGTCCCGGCTGTCGATCATCTCCTCGGGCAGATCGCCGCCCGGCAGCCCGGTGTGCCGGCGCAGTTCCTCGGCGACCAGTTTGACCAGTTCCGGGTGGGCGACCCGGTGCCAGACCCCGGCCACGCACACCTCGGGGTCGGCGGGGCGCCGCCCGGGGCGCACACGCAGCAGCCGCCCGGTGCCGGGCAGCCGGTGGACCGGCCGCTGCCCGGGGTCCGGGACCGGCTCGGCCACCTCCCGGAGCAGGCAGTTGAGGAGGGGGGCGGCCGCGTAGGCGTCGGCGCGGCGGCCGGCGTCGTCTGCGGGAGGCTTGAGGTCCACGCGATCCATTCGTTCTTCGTCGGGGGCCCGAATCGTTCTTCGCCCGGGGGCCCGGACATGCTCAGTATGTCTTCTGTCGTCCCCGACCATCGTGCCGCGTGCTGCCCGCAACCGAGGAGCCGAACGTGTCCCACTCCCCCACCGCCGAGACCGAGGTCGCCGAGGAACTGGCCGTCGTACGGCCCGGTCTGCTGCCCCGGTACGCGGCGGAGCTGCCCGGTGCCCGGGCGGCCGTGCTGACCCGGCTGTGGCGGGCGCTCGCGCACGAGCCGCTGCCGTGGCTCACCGGCCGGGTGCGCGGGAGGCACGGCCTGGCCCTGCGGCTGGCCGACGGGCGGACGCTGCACGGGCCGCACGCGGATCCGTACGCCACGAGCGCGTACGTCACCGGTGTCCGCCTCGACCGCGAGCGCCACGACGATCCGGCCCGGCTGATGGACGCCCTCGCGGTGCCGCACGCGTCCGCCTTCGCGGCCGAGCTGGCGCACAGCGTGGCCTCGGTGGCGCTGTCGCGGGCCGACGCGGATCACTCCAAGGAGTGGCCGGCCGAAGACTGGGAGTGGGAGCAGCGGGTGGTGGACGGGCACCCGTTCCACCCGGGCTGCCGGTCCCGTCCCGGTTTCTCGGTGGCGGACCAGCTGGCGTACGGCCCGGAGCACCGGCCGGTGGTGCGGCTCGGCACGGTGCCGGCGCCGGCCGCCGAGTGCCTGGTGACCGGGGAGTGGCCGGAGGAACTACGGGACGGCGACCGGCTGTTGGTGCCGGTGCACCCCTGGCAGACGGCCCATGTGCTCAAGCGGTCGTACGACGACTGGCGCCCGGCGCACCCCCTGATGTCGCTGCGTACGCTGGCCCTGCCCGGCGGCCCGCATGTGAAGACCGCGCTGAGCGCCCGGCTGACGTCCTCCGTGCGGGACATCTCCACGTACTCGGTCGGGGCCGCGGCGACGCTGTCCTCCTTCGCCGCGGAACTGGCGGGCCGCACGGACGGCCTGCTGGACGTCACCCGCACCCTGGGCGCGGTCACCTCCCACTCGCCCGATCTGGCCGCGCTGCTGCGGGAGTCGCCCGAGCAGTACGCGGGCCCCGGCGAACGAATCATGCCGGTGGCCGCGTTGGCCACCACCGCGCTGCCGGACTCCCCCGCCTGGCTGGCCGAGTTCACCCGCCTCGCGCTCACGGTGGGCCTGCGCCTGCTCGATCTCGGCGTGGCCCTGGAGGCGCACGGCCAGAACCTGCTGGTGGTCCTGTCGGCCGACGGCACCCCCCGGCGTCTGGTCTACCGCGATCTGGCCGACGTCCGGATCAGCCCCGCCCGCCTGGTCCGGCACGGCATCACCCCTCCCGCCCTCACCGGCCGGCTGATCAACGACGACGAAACCACCCTGCGCCGCAAGCTGTTCGGCTCCCTGGTGGCCGGCGCCCTGGCCGGCACGGCCGGTTCCGGCCCGGCCCTCGGGGCGGCCCTGGCGGCCGCCGTGCCGGATCTTCCGGACACCCCCGACCTCACGGCCCTGCGTGAAGGGCCGGTGCCCGTCAAGGCGTTGACGCTCATGCGGATGTCCCCGCGGATCCCGGGCGACCAGTGGACGGCGCTGCCCAACCCGCTCGTTTTGGAGCCCGACCCGGTTGATCAATAGGATCCGCCGATGATCAGAAGACAACGGCTGGCGGCGGGAGTGTGCGCTCTGCTCGCCGCCCTGACGGCCGGGCTCGCGTTCCCCACCTCGGCGGTCGCCGACGAGACGGAGCAGGCCGCTCCGAAGGTCGAACTGGTGCTGGACGTCAGCGGTTCCATGCGGACCGCGGACATCGACGGCGGCACCCGGATGGCCGCGGCGAAGCAGGCGTTCAACGATGTACTCGACGCGACTCCGCAGGAGGTGAAGCTCGGCATCCGCACGCTCGGCGCCAACTACCGCGGCAACGACCGCAAGGAGGGCTGCAAGGACACCGCACAGCTCTACCCGGTCGGCCCGCTCAACCGGACCGACGCCAAGACGGCGGTGGCCACGCTGCAGCCGACCGGCTGGACGCCGATCGGGCCCGCGCTGCTGAAGGCGGCGGACGATCTCAGCGGCGGCGACGGCACCCGCCGGATCGTCCTGATCAGCGACGGCGAGGACACCTGCCAGCCGCTCGACCCGTGCGAGGTGGCCCGGGAGATAGCCGCCAAGGGCATCGGCCTGACCATCGACACCCTCGGTCTGGTGCCGGACGCCAAGACCCGCGACCAGCTCAGCTGCATCGCGGACGCGACCGGCGGCACCTACACCGACGTGCGGCACAAGGAGGAACTGTCGAGCCGCGTCGGCCAGTTGGTCGACCGTGCGGCCGATCCGGTGGTGACGCCGGTGGCCACCGAGGGCGCGGCGCAGTGCGAGACGGCGCCGACGCTCAGGTCCGGCCTCTTCACGGACCGCGAGGAGTTCGGGCAGCAGCGCTGGTACAAGGTGGACGTCGACCCGGGCAAGGAGCTGCGGGCCTCGGTGAGCGTGGCGGACGACCGGGCGGTCAACCCCGACTACGGCGTGCTGCTGCGGGCGGTGACCCTGCACGGGCGGGAGATCGTGCGCGGCGAGGCAGCCGGCACCGGCCGTACCGACGTCGTCTCCACCGGTCTGCGCTACCCGAAGCCGTCGAGCGACGACGACAACGCGCCCGCGGAGACGGTGTGTCTGCAGGTCACCGACTCCTTCTCCGCGACGGCGGGCGTGAAGACCACGCCGGGTCTGCCGCTGGAGCTGACCGTCGACGTGGTGGACGGGCCGAGCACGGCGCACGACGTGGCCGCCTTCGGTCTCGGGCGCGGCTGGTGGCTGCTGGGCGCGCTGGTGCCGGCCGGTTTCGTGGCGGGTCTGCTGTGGGGCTGGCTGTCGCGCTGGCGGGTCGCGGTCTGGAGGACGAACTGATGCGGATCACACGTGTGCTGGGCGCCGCGCTGCTGGCGCTGGGGCTGGCCGCCGGGCCGGCCGTCGCCGACTCCTCGCCGTCCCCGAGCGCCTCGGGCGACGGCTCCGCGGACGGCAAGGCGCCGACCCGGGCGGGCACCTCCTTCCGTACGGCGACCGAGCTGGAGCAGGATCAGCAGGGCACCGCGTCCGGCTCCACCGGTGACTACCTGTACTGGTCGTTCCCGGCGGACACGGGACAGCGGCCGACCGTCAACGCGACCGTGAAGCTCCCCCCGACGCACGGGGCGGAGACCTGGCAGCTCGACGTGTACGACGGGCTGCGGCGCCGGCAGGCCTGCCAGTACGGAGCGGCGACCCGCACCGCCGCGCAGGACGCCTCCTCGGTGGAGCTGGCCTTTGTGCTGCGCACCGTGCGCGGCTGGTCCGAGCCGTGGGCCGACGACCCGCTGCCGGGCACGTACTACATCCGGCTGACCGTCGTGGACCTCGCCGCCTCCGACCTCGGTCAGCCGGTGAGCGCCGAGGTGCGCGCCGACTCCAAGGACATCGGCGGCGCGGCGGCGGTGGACGGCTCGCTGGGCAAGCCGCTGGTTCCCGGGATCGCCGTCAAGTCCGAGGCCGACAAGGGCGGTTCGAAGACGGCCGTGCTGTCCAGCTTCGGCTCGCACGACGGCTGGTCGTCGGGCTGGTGGTCCGATCGCTGGGTGTGGACGGCGATCGGCGGCCTGCTGGCCGCGCTGGCCGGTATCGGCGGCTACGCGCTGACGCGGGGGTCGGGGCGGCCGTCCCGAGTACCGTCGAACGTGTGACGCGTCGCAGTGGAAGGCCCGCCTCGGCGGGCCTTCTCTCTTGCGGCGGAGCCTTCAGAGGTCCCGCAGGGACTTGGCCAGTGTGCCGTCTCCGGTCACCGTGAGCCGGCCGTCCCGTACCGCCTCCGGCAGGCTCGTCTCACCCCGGGCGACGGCCTCGCAGGTCGTCGCGTCCATCACCAGGCGCGCGTCGGGCTCGGCGGGTGCCGGGCCGTCGCCGTACACCGGGCCGTCCTGCGAACCGGCCCTCAGGTGGAACTCGCCCTCTTCGAGGCGTACTTCGACCAGCCCCTCGCCCTCCAGCGCCCGCAGGAGGGGCAGCGCGAACCAGTGGGCCCGCACGGCGTCGGTCGGCCGCCGCTCCCCCAGCTCGGCCTCGCCCCATGCCCCGAGCGCCTGCAGCACGGGCAGCAGCGCGCGCCCGCGGTACGTGAGTTCGTACACGAACGCGGCCCCCGGCGGAGGCAGCCGCCGTCGCGTGGCGAGCCCGTCGCGCTCCATGTCCTTCAGCCGGGAGGCGAGTACGTCCGTGCTCACGCCGGGCAGGTCCGCGTGCAGGTCCGTGTAGCGGCGGGGACCGCCGAGCAGCTCCCGGACGATCAGCAGGGTCCAGCGGTCGCCGACGAGGTCGAGGGCGCGGGCTGCGGAGCAGTACTGGTCGTAGCTTCGGCGAGGTGGCATGCGACGCAGTCTAGACGTGTTGTTGGACTTTCCAAGCTGTCACTTGGTAAAACCAAGCAACACGAGTTTCCGGAGGGGCGCATGGAGTTCCGGCAGTCGAACAAGCTCAGCGAGGTCTGTTACGAGATCCGCGGCCCGGTGATCGAGCACGCCAACGCGCTGGAGGAGGCGGGGCACAGCGTGCTGCGCCTGAACACCGGCAACCCCGCGGCCTTCGGCTTCGAAGCGCCGGAGGAGATCCTCCAGGACATGATCCGGATGCTGCCGCAGGCGCACGGCTACACCGACTCGCGCGGCATCCTCTCCGCCCGCCGCGCGGTCGCCCAGCGCTACCAGAACCTTGGCCTGGAGGTCGGCGTCGACGACGTCTTCCTCGGCAACGGCGTCTCGGAGCTGGTCTCCATGGCCGTGACGGCCCTGGTCGAGGACGGCGACGAAATCCTCGTCCCCGCCCCGGACTTCCCGCTCTGGACGGCCGCCACCACCCTCGCGGGCGGCAAGGCGGTCCACTACCTGTGCGACGAACAGGCCGACTGGAACCCGGACCTGGCCGACATGGCGGCGAAGATCACGGATCGCACCAAGGCCGTGGTCATCATCAACCCGAACAACCCGACGGGCGCGGTCTATCCGAAGGAGGTCGTCGAGGGCATCCTCGACCTGGCCCGCCGGCACGGCCTGATGGTGTTCGCCGACGAGATCTACGACCAGATCCTGTACGACGACGCCGTCCACCACTCGGCCGCCGCCCTCGCCCCCGACCTGGTGGTCCTCACCTTCTGCGGCCTGTCCAAGACCTACCGGGTGGCGGGCTTCCGCTCCGGCTGGCTGGTCGTCACCGGCCCCCGGCAGCACGCGAGGAACTACCTGGAGGGCCTGACCATGCTGGCCTCCATGCGCCTGTGCGCCAACGCGCCCGCCCAGTACGCCATCCAGGCGGCGCTCGGCGGCCGCCAGTCCATCCGCGAACTCACCGTGCCCGGCGGGCGGTTGTACGAGCAGCGCAACGTGGCCTGGGAGAAGCTCAACGAGATCCCGGGCGTGTCCTGCGTGAAGCCCAAGGGCGCCCTGTACGCGTTCGCGCGCCTCGACCCGAAGGTGCACAGGATCCAGGACGACGAGCGGTTCGTCCTGGACCTCCTGCTGCGCGAGAAGATCCAGGTGGTCCAGGGCACCGGCTTCAACTGGCCCGCCCCCGACCACTTCCGCATCCTCACGCTGCCGCACGCGGACGACCTGGAAGCGGCGATCGGGCGGATCGGTCGGTTTCTCGGCGGGTACCGGCAGCATTAGCACGACACGTGCCGTTCGTGCGAAGATCACCTCACATGATCCGGGGGGACCGTCACCAAGTCCGTGGCCTTTGGCCGTCGGTGGACGCCTGACCAGCGTCGCGCCGCTGTTCTCCCCGGGAGTTCCGTCGGAGCAGGGGGAGCAGCACCGTTGTCGTACCCAATACGCTGGACGTCCGTCGCCGTCGCCATGATGTGCGGGGCGGCGGTCGGACTCGCGGCGCCGGCCGCGCAAGCGAAGTCGCCGTCGCCGCCGGACCCGTCCGCTGGGCGGGAAGCCCGGCAGGCGGCCCGCTTCTGGACCGCGCAACGCATGGCGCAGGCCCGGCCGCTGGACGCGGTGCGGGGGGCGCCGGACGGGCCGGGTCACTCGCTCGCGGCGGCCGGCAGACCGCAGGGCACCCTGTTCGGCGGAAGCCGGCTGATCGGCACGTTCTTCGGCTCCGACGGGCCGGGCGGCACCACCTGGCACTGCACCGGCAGCGTGATCGACACCCAGGTGCGCAACGTCGTCCTCACCGCGGCCCACTGCGCCCTGAGCATGAAGGGCGACTACGTCTTCGTCCCGAAGTTCGCGAAGGGCGCCGCACCCGACGGGCAGCCGTACGGGATCTTCCACATCCAGCACGTCTTCGTCGACCCCCGGTACGTGCCGGACAAGGGGTCGTCGACCACCAAGAAGCCCTGGTCCGACCTGGACACCGCGTTCGCCCGGGTCTCGCCGAACCAGCAGGGCCAGACCCTGCAGGACGCCGTCGGCGGCGGGCTGACCTTCACCCGGCCCTCCGGCTACGCCCAGAAGAACGTCACCGTGGTCGGCTACCCGTCGTACCGGCACAACGGCGCCGGGAGCGCCGTGAAGTGCACGGTGCCGACGAGTCAACTGCCCGGCTACCGGCAGATGTCGATGACCTGCGGCGGCTACTGGGGCGGGGTGTCCGGCAGCCCCTGGATCACCGACTACAAGGACGACGCGGGCACCGGCCATGTCATAGGCAACCTGGGCGGCTACAACGGCGGCGGCAACGACGCGGACGTCGACTACATCAGCTACGCCCCGGCGTTCGGCGCCGACGCCCAGAACCTGCTCGCCGACGCGGTGGCCGGCCAGGACCCGCCCGCCGACCTGCCGCAGTACCAGGGCCTGGCGGATGTCCTGCCGGGAGGCCCGGGCAGATGGCGCAAGGCGACGCTGATGGCCGCGGGCGACTACACCGGCGACGGTCTCGACGACCTGCTCGTCGTCTGGTCCGACGGCGGGGTCACCCTGCATCCCGGTGACGGCAAGGGCGGGTTCACGGCCGAGAAGCGGCTGTCGAAGCCCAACACCACCTGGACCCACGCCCGCTCCGTCACCGGCGGGAACTTCACCGGCGACGCCCGCTCCGACCTCCTGGTGCGCTGGTCCGACGGCGAGGTCACCCTGTACCCGGACGTCGGCACCGGCGGCCTTGGCAGGGAGGTCCAGCTGGAGAAGCCCGCCTCCGTCTGGAAGAACGCCGTACAGCTCACCGCCGGGCAGTTCCACGGCGCCCAGGGGGCCACCGACCTGCTGGTCCGCTGGGCCGACGGGAAGCTGACCCTGTACACCGGCGTCGGTCCCCGCCCCCTCGGCAGCGGCAAGCAGCTCCTGGCGGCGAACGGCACCTGGACCAAGACGGCGCTGCTGACCGGCGGGAACTTCAGCGGCAAGGACGGCTCGGACCTGCTCGTGCGCTGGGCGGACGGCTCGCTCGACAGCTACGCGGGCACCTCGGCCGCGGGGCCCGGCACCAGGACCCGCGTGCTCGGCCCGAACGGCACCTGGCAGCACGCCCAGGTGATGGCGACCGGCGACTTCACCGCCGACCACCACGGCAACGACCTGGTCGTCCGCTGGTCCGACGGCGAGACCACGCTGTACGCCGACACCGCCACCACGACTCTCGGCACCGAGAACACGCTGGTCAACCCCGGCAACTGACCCGTTCGAAGGGGGAACCATGCGAACGACGACCCGGCTGACCGGCCCACTCGCCCTGCTCACGGCCGCCCTGGCGCTGACGGCCTGCGGCACGACCACCCGCACCACGCCCCACACGTCCCACACGTCCGGCGCGTCCGCGCCGCCCTGCCGTACCACCTCACTGACGTGGTCCCTCGTCCTGCTCGGCGGGGGCGCGGACGGCGGCGCACGGCCCGACGCCCGGCTGACCGCCGTCAACAAGGGCCCGGGAGCCTGTGTGTTCGACGGCTACCCGGGCGTGGAGATCCACAACGGCAAGGCGGACAGCATCGAGGGCGCCGGACACGGCCACCCGGCCTCCCTCGCCCTGCCCGGTAAGGCCGCGGCGACCGTGGACCTGCGCTACACGCCCGGCGGCACGAAGGGCGCGGGCACCTGGTGCGTGCGACAGAACGAGGCGGTGGTCTCGGCACCGCACGACTCCACCCGCACCACCGTCCCCGTGACGGACGCGCACCACAGGCCCACGGCCATCGACGCCTGCGGGGACACCATCGCCATGGAGCCGCCACGACGCACCCCCACCGGTTCCTGACGGCCCGTCCAGGGCCCGGGGCGGGGAGCGCCCGACCCGCATGATGAGCGGAGCTGTGCGTTCCGCTCCTGGGGCGCAGGAGAAAGGGGCCGGTTCCGGGCGAGTCCGGGCTGCGGGGCCCGGGGAGGCTGTGTCACCGTGCTGGCAGGCGAGTGGGAAGGGCGCTGGCATGGGTGACCTCTTTCTCGTCCGGCACGGTGAGACCGAGTGGTCGCGGTCCGGACGGCACACCGGCTGGACCGACGTACCCCTCACCGAGCACGGCCGGGAGGAGGCCCGCGGGCTGGTGCCGCTGATCCGCTCGCACCGGATCGGGGCCGCGTTCGTCAGCCCGCTGCAGCGGGCCCGGGAGACCGCCGAGCTGATCGGGATCCACGACGCCCGGGTGGACGCCGACCTGCGCGAGTGGGACTACGGCGGGTACGAGGGCGTGACCACCGTGGAGATCCAGCGGAGCCGGCCCGGCTGGTTCCTGTTCACCGACGGGGTCGCGCCCGGGCCGCCGGAGCATCCGGGCGAGACCCCGGAGCAGGTCGGGGAGCGCGCCGACCGGATGCTGGCCAAGGTCGACGCCGCCCTCGCCAACACCGAGGGGGTCGTCGTGCTGGTCGCCCACGGGCACTTCCTGCGCGTCCTGACCGCCCGCCGCCTGGGCCTGCCCCCGCGGCACGGCGCGCTGTTCCAGTTGGCGACGGGGACCCTGTGCCGCCTCGGCACCGAGCACGGGCGGCCGGTGATCGCCGGGTGGAACATCCGGCCCCGCTGAGCGCCCCGGCGGTCCCGGCCCGTTGTCAGAGCCCGGTCGTACGCTGCACATGAACCGCCCGTACGGCGGCCGCGTGACCGCAGGACACCGGAAGGAGCGCGCCGTGACCCGACCGCCGACCGCCGCCCAGCGGCGGATGATCGACGCCGCCGACCCGGTCACCGGCCGGCTGCGGGGCACGGACGCCCAGCTCGCCGCCCTGGTCAAGCACGGCCTCGCCTTCCGGCACCCGCGGCCGCCGCACGACCACTTCCTCACCCCGGCCCGACTCCACCTTGCCGATGGCGGCGAGGAGTTGCCAGGGCAGGTTGCAGCCGGGCTTGGAGCTCGGCAGCATCTAC
>NZ_JBSGDB010000101.1:0-22307 GCF_053602155.1 Streptomyces sp. NPDC004561 | reverse complement strand
ATCGTTCCCGGATGATCTGCACGGCCCGTTCCACAATTTGCTCCATACGCATCTCCTGAACAGACGGCGGTCAGCGACTCGCGGGCGCGCAGCAGTTCGTCCTCCGCCTTCTGCTCCAGGGACTCCAGGAGCGGGGAGAGCCGGTGCCACTGGGCCTGCCGGCGGTACTCGGCCGCGGTCGCCAGCTGTTCCTGGAGCACGGTCGGCGGGCCGCCGACCACCGGCACCTCGGTGGCGGCGATCTTCGCCAGCACCTCGCCGCGGGCGGTCCTGGCCTCGGCGAGGGTGCGGTCCGCGCGCGAGAGCACGTCCCGCAGCCGGATCAGCCGCGCCTCGGCGTCCTGGCGCACCGTCAGCACGGCGTCGATCTCGCGCCGTACGTCCTCCAGGGCGCGCGCCTCACGGTCGTACACGGTGGTGTCCGGACGGCCGCCGCCGGGCGCCGAACTCCCCTCGGTCGGCACCCAGAAGGCGAGCGGGTCGGAGACGACGTCCTCGCGCAGCCTGGTCAGGGTGCGGGTGATCCGCTCCAGGTCGTCACCGGCCGGATGCTCGCCGGGGCGCACGCCGACGGAGTGCGCGAGCCGGCGGGTGCGCTGGAGTTCCGCGGCCAGTAAATCGATCCGCGCGGGCAGTGCCGACCAGACCGCGTCGGCGGTGACGACCAGGTCCAGGCTGGTCGCGTACAGGTCGTTCATCCGGTCCACCAGCTCGGCCAGCGAGAAGCTCTCGCTCAGCCGGCCGTTCCCGGCGACCGTCACGGACGCCCCGCGCAGCAGCTCGGTCAGCTCCACCAGGTCCTCACGGCTGGACCAGCGGCGCCGGGCGCGGATCTCCCGGGCGCCGCGCAGCGTGGCCGTGTAGGCGTCGAAGTACGACCACAGCAGGGTGATCTGCGCCTCCGCGGCCTGCCAGCGGTCGTGGGTGACGCCGGTCAGGGCCGCGCCTTCGAGGAGTCTGCGGCCCGCGTGGTCCTGGAGGGCCAGCAGCGAGGTCTCGATCGCCTCGTGCTCCTGGCCGAGCCGCGCCAGCGCACGGTCCACCTCGTCCCGGTCCATCACCGGCCCGGCGGGGTCCGTGACGCCCATCGATCACCTCTCACTTGCTGTCTGTTCCGGTCGGGTCTGGCTCAACTGGTGCGCAGGTACTGCGGCGCGGGCGGCTTGGAAGCCGACGAGTCCTTCCCCAGTGTCGCCGACAGCCACTTGTCGTACGACGCCTGCCAGCCGTCCGTGCGGTAGTCGACCAGCACGCGGTTGACCCGGCGCACCAGATCGCTCGCGTCCCTTTTCATCGCCACCCCGTAGTACTCGGTCGTGAACGCCCCGCCCTTGAGCTCGACGGTGGGGTCCTGGGCGGCCTGGCTCGCGGCGAGCGCTCCGTCGGTCACCACCGCGTCCACCTCGCCGAGCTGCAGCCGGACCAGGCAGTCGAGCTGGTTCGGGACGGTCGTGGAGATGTCGGTGGAGGCGGGCAGGGCGCCGGCCTTCTTGTCGGCGTCGAGCTTGGCGTACGCCGTCGAACCGACCGCCGTGCACACCTTCTTGTGCGCGAGTGTGCCGTTGTAGCCGGTGACGGTCGACGACTTGGGCGCGAGGACCTGCTGGCCGGTCTTGAAGTAGGGCGCGGAGAACGCTACTTGGGACAGCCGGTCGCAGGTGATCGTCATGGTGCGCACGACCATGTCCACCCGGCCGTCCTGGATCGCGGGGATGCGCTGGTTGGTCGGTATGGCCTTGAACTGCACCGCGTCCGGGTCCCCGAGGATGTCCTGCGCGATCCGGTGCACCAGGTCGATGTCGAAGCCCTCCAGCTCCGCGCCCTCGGTGTTCGGGTTGCGGTAGCCCCAGTGGTAGCTGTTCAGGTCGACGCCGACGATCAGCTTGCGCTTGGCGCCCGTACGGGCCTTGATGGCGTCGATCGTCGGCCCGTCCGCGCCGGACGGGGAGAGCGTCTGCTGCTGCGCCTCGGAGTCCTTGCAGCCGCCGGCGCGGGCCTGGCTGCCCTCGACCACCTTCTGCCCGACCCGGGCCGGGGGCTGGCGCAGCGTCTGGGTGCACGGCAGCAGCAGGACGAGCGCGAGCGCCAGGACGCACAGGACCGCCATCGCGCCGACCCCGCCCCAGCCGCGCAGGGCGGCCCGTACACGGCTCGCGTACATCGTCCCGCCCCCTGTCACCGGTACTCCGAAAGCCTGCGCCCGATGCCGGCCACCGCGCCCGCCGCGGCGAGCACGGCGAGGACGGCCGCGCCGACCGGCAGGCCGGTCATGGCGCCGAGGCCGGCACTCGCGGCTCGCTGGAACTCGTCCTGCTCGTGGCCGATCGCCAGGGCGAGGTTGTGGTCGACGCCGTCGAAGCACTCGCCCGTGGCGCCCTTGGCGCCGATGACCTTGTCCAGCGCCTCCTGGTAGTTGCCGTTCTCGTCCTCGGTGCGGGCCGCGGTGTGACGCTGCTTCCACACCGTCATGTTGCCCTCGGCCGCCTTGACCGGTGTGGTGCCCCCCTGGTCGTCGGCGAGCGTCTCCGCCTGGCTCAGTCCCTTGCCGAGCACGGCCATGTCCTTGTCGAAGTCGTAGTAGTAGGCGTCGTACGTCGTGGTGCCGACCGTGACGGTCTCGGCCCCGCGCGCGACCAGGCTCAGGTTCTCGTTCCCGCGTGCCTTCAGGGAGGCGATCCGGGCGTCGTGCAGGACGTTCAGCGAGCGGACGCCGTGGTCGTAGGAGCCGTTCAGCTCCGAGCGGGCGATCGCGTGCCCGACGACCAGCCACAGCAGGACGACCGTGGTGGCGGCGCTGGCGGCGACCAGGCCGTGGTTCAGCACGCGGTTGGTGCGGCGGTACGTGCGGTGCTGGGCCCAGCCGAGCGCGGCGAGCGCGATCACCCCGAGGGCGATGGCCGTCCAGGGGTACGGCGTCGCGTTCCCGTAGTCCGAGTCGAGCCGGGCGTTCTCCTTCGTGTAGAGATCCTCCGCCGCCGGGAGCATCTCCTTCTGCATCTTCTCGTTGGCGTAGCGCAGATAGGCGCCGCCGACCGGATAGCCCTGCCGGTTGTAGGTCCGGGCCCGCTCGACGAGGCCCTTGTACTCGGGCAGCAGCCGGTTCAGCCGGGCGATGGTCGCCTCGGAGGCCGACCCGGGCTCGGCGTTCGCGGCGGCCGTCACGAGTCCGGACGCCGCCGTGCTGATGTCCTTCTCGTACCGGTCGCGGGTGTCGGCCGTCTCCTGGCCGCCGGCCAGGAAGCCGCTGGAGGCCGCCGTGTTGGCGTCCGCCAGCGAGCGGTATATGTCGGCGGCGCCGGAGCTGAGGGGCTGGCTCCTGTGCAGCACGTCGTCGGCGGAGGCCGCCCGCGCGCTGGTCTCCCAGGCGGTGACCGCGCCGAACGCGACGACCAGCAGGGCGAGGAGGGCGCCGATGATCCGCAGCCGCCCCGGCTCGGTGGTCGCGGCGGACCGCAGTCGCTCGACCCCCTCGGCGAAGGCGGTGCGGCGGGCGGGCGGTGCGGACGGACCCGCGGGGGCGGGCCGGCCGGGCTGTGCGGGGATGCCGGGGGCGGCGGGCGCGCCGGGGCCCACGACCGGTGGTGCCGCGCTCTTCGGCGGGTGTGTCACTCGACCTCCCCCATGGTCATCCGTTCGCCGCCAAGTATCGCCGCACGGACCGGTATTCCGCACCGGCCTTCGCTGGATCTTGATCGGATCGCAGCGTGCTCAGCGGCGCGCGACGCCCGGCGCACCACCCTCCACAGAGGAACACGCGGGCCATGGCGAAACGGTTCCCCGGTCCGGCGGGTGCGCGCCGGACTGAAGAATCGTTTCACCATGGCCCGGCGGCCCGTCTGCCCCACGGACTCCGGGCGGTCCCGCGAACATGCCCGCTCCCTCAGGCCAGTGGCTTCTCCCGGGCCGGCTCCCAGTGGCCCCGCGCCCGTTCCCGCACCGCCGCGTCCGCGCCCAGCCGGTCCAGGCCCAGCAGGGCCGCGCCGAGGACCGGGCTCGCCGCGACCACCCGGACGTCGGCCTTGGGGGCGCGGGCCGCCAGGAGGGCGCGGACGGCGTCGTCGAGCTGCGGGTGGCCGGCCGTCAGGACGCTGCCGCCGAGCAGGACCGGGGTCTCCTCGTCGAGGAGGTCCAGGCGGGTCAGGGCGACCGTGGCCATCACGGTCACCTCCTCGGCGAGCCGCTCGACGATCGAGCGGGCCACCGGGTCACCCCCGGCGGCGGTCGCGAACAGCACCGGCGTCAGCTCGTGCCGCCGGTCGTGCGGCACGTGCTCCAGGTGCAGCGCCTCGATCAGCGCGTACATGGAGGCCAGGCCGAAGTGGGCGGGCAGGGTGCGGGACAGCGCCGTCGGCTCGCCCCGGCCGTCCGCCGCGCGGGCCGCGTACCAGAGCGCCTCCTCGGCCAGGCCCCAGCCCCCGCCCCAGTCACCGGAGATCCGGCCGATCGCCGGGAAGCGCGCGGTGCGGCCGTCGGGGCGCATGCCCACGCAGTTGATGCCCGCGCCGCAGACGACCGCGACGCCCCGGGGCTCGGCCACGCCCGCCCGCAGGATCGCGAACGTGTCGTTGCGGACCTCCACCGTCGCCCCCCACGCGCGCGCGTGCAGCGCGCTCGCCAGCTGCTCCTCCTCCACCGGCAGATCGGCGTTGGCGAGACAGGCGGAGACATGGGTGACGGAGGCCAGGCCCGCCCGGGCCAGCGCCCGGGCCACCGGCTCGGCCAGCGCGTCCAGCGCCGCCGCCACGCCCACCGCGGGCGGCCGGAAGCCGCCGCCGCGGGCCGTGGCCAGCACCGCGCCGTCGGCGCCGACCACGGCCACGTCGGTCTTGCTGTTGCCGGCGTCGATGGCGAGGACGGTCGAGGTCAGGCCCACGCGAGGTGCTCCCGGTTGTGTGCGATCAGACGGTCGGTGAGGGCTTCGGCGTACTCGTACTGGCCGATCAGGGGGTGGGAGAGCAGCGCCCGGAAGACCCGGTCCCGGCCGCCGCGCAGCGCCGCCTCCAGGGCCAGGTCCTCGTACGCCGTCACGCCGGCGATCAGGCCCGCGAAGAGGGGGTCCGTCTCGGGTACCGGCAGCGGCGCGGGCCCCGTCGTGCCGACCGCCGCCTGGACCTCGATCACCGCGTCGTCGGGGAGGAAGGGCAGCGTGCCCTTGTTGAGCGTGTTCACCACCTGGTAGGGGCTTCCGCCGCCGCCGAGCAGGGCCGCCGCCAGGTCCACCGCGGCCTCCGAGTAGTACGCGCCGCCCCGCTTGGCGAGCAGCGCCGGCTTCTCGTCCAGCGCCGGGTCGCCGTACATCCGCAGCAGCTCGCGCTCCATGGCGGCGACCTCGGCCGCCCGGGAGGGCTTGGCGCCCAGCTCCCGTACGACCTCGTCGTGCGCGTAGTAGTAGCGCAGGTAGTAGGAGGGGATCACGCCCAGGCGGTCGAGGAGGGCGGGGGGCAGGCGGAGGTCGGCGGCGATCGCCTCGCCGTGCTCGGCGAGGAGCTTGGGCAGCACGCTCTCGCCCTCGGGGCCGCCGAGGCGCACATCGGTCTCCCAGGTGAGGTGGTTGAGACCCACATGGGCGAGATGCACATCCGTGGGGGCCACCCCGAGGAAGCCCGCGAACTTCCGCTGGAAGCCGATCGCCACGTTGCACAGCCCGACCGCCCGGTGCCCGGCCTGGAGCAGGGCGCGGGTGACGATGCCGACCGGGTTGGTGAAGTCGATGATCCACGCGCGCGGGTTGGCGCGACGGACCCGCTCGGCGATGTCCAGGACCACCGGGACCGTGCGCAGCGCCTTGGCGAGGCCGCCCGCGCCGGTGGTCTCCTGGCCGATGCAGCCGCACTCCAGCGGCCAGGTCTCGTCCTGCTGCCGGGCCGCCTGCCCGCCCACGCGCAGCTGGAGCAGTACGGCGTCGGCGCCGTCGACGCCCGCGTCGAGGTCGGCGGTGGTGACGATCCTGCCGCCGTGTCCCTGCCGGGCGAAGATCCGGCGGGCCAGGCCGCCGACCAGCTCCAGGCGGTCCGCGGCCGGGTCCACCAGGACCAGTTCCTCGATGGGCAGGGTGTCCCTCAGGCGGGCGAAGCCGTCGATGAGTTCGGGGGTGTAGGTCGACCCTCCGCCGACCACGGTGAGTTTCATATCGGGGTTAACCCTTCACTCCGGTGAGCGTGACGCCTTCGACGAACGCCTTCTGGGCGAAGAAGAACACGAGGATCACGGGGGCCATGACCAGCACGGTCGCGGCCATGGTCAGGTTCCAGTCGGTGTGGTGGGCGCCCTTGAAGGACTCCAGTCCGTAGGAGAGGGTCCAGGCGCCCGGGTTCTCCGAGGCGTAGATCTGTGGGCCGAAGTAGTCGTTCCAGGCGTAGAAGAACTGGAAGAGGGCTACGGCGGCGATGCCCGGCTTCGCCATCGGCAGGACGACCCGCAGCAGGGTGCGCAGGTCGCCGCAGCCGTCCACCTTCGCGGCGTCGACGTACTCGTTCGGGATCGTCATCAGGAACTGGCGCAGCAGGAAGATGGAGAACGCGTCGCCGAACGCCATGGGGATGATCAGCGGCCACAGCGTGCCGGACAGGTCCAGCTGCTTCGCCCAGAACAGGTACATCGGGATGACGACCACCTGCGGGGGCAGCATCATCATCGAGATCACCAGCATGAGTGACAGACTGCGGCCCCGGAAGCGGAACTTGGCGAGCGCGTACGCCACGGGAAGGGACGACACCACGGTCAGCACGGTGCCGAGACCGGCGTAGATCAGGGTGTTCTTCCACCAGGTCAGGAAGCCGGGCGTGTCGAACACCTTCCGGTAGTTGCCCCACTCCCAGGTGTGCGGGATCAGGTCCCGGCTCAGCGCCTGGCTGTCGCTCATCAGCGAGGTCAGGAGCACGAACACGAAGGGCAGCGTGAAGAAGAGCGCGGCGGCGACGCCGAGGGAGTGCACCGCGATCCACTCCAGCAGGGCCCGGCGGCGGGCCGTGCGCTCGGCGCCGGACACCACGGACGGCGCCGGCTTCACCGGCTGGTCCAGTACTTGGGCCATGGTCAGTCACCTGCCTGGATGAGGCCGCCCCGGCGCCGCATCAGCAGGGTGGTGAACGCCATCGACAGGGCGAAGAGCACGAGGGCGACGACGCAGGCCGAGCCGTAGTCGAAGCGCTGGAAGCCGAGGTTGTAGACGAGCTGGGGGAGGGTGAGCGTGGACTTGTCCGGATAGCCCGGCTCGAACTGGGTGCCGGCGCCCTGGATCACGCCCGAGGCGACCTTCCCGGCGATCAGCGGCTGGGTGTAGTACTGCATGGTCTGGATCACGCCGGTGACGACCGCGAACATCACGATCGGGGAGATGTTCGGCAGCGTGACGTACCGGAAGCGCTGCCATGCCGAGGCGCCGTCCAGTTCGGCCGCCTCGTACTGCTCGGCCGGCACGTCCAGCAGCGCGGCCATGAAGATGACCATCAGGTCGCCGATGCCCCACAGCGCCAGCAGCGTGAGGGCCGGCTTGGACCAGGCCGGGTCGTTGAACCAGCCGGGCGCCGGGACGCCGATCCTCTCCAGGACGGAGTTGACCGGGCCCGTACCGGGGTTGAGCAGGAAGGCGAAGGCCATGGTCGCGGCGACCGGCGGAGCCAGGTACGGCAGGTAGAACAGGGTGCGGAAGACCCCCGTGCCGGTCTTGATCCTGGTGATGAGCAGGCCGATGCCCAGCCCGAAGACCACCCGGAGCGTCACCATGACCACGACCATCCAGAGGGTGTTGCGCAGCGCGGGCCAGAAGAGCGGGTAGTGCTCGAAGACGTAGGCCCAGTTCTTCGCGCCGCTCCACGTCGGCGGCCGGAAGCCGTCGTAGTGCATGAAGGAGAAGTAGACCGTCGAGACCAGCGGGTAGGCGAAGAAGACCGCGAAGCCGATCAGCCACGGCGACATGAAGGCGAGCGTCCGGAGCGCCGACCGGCGGCGCTTCGAGGCGAGCGTGAGGGCGGTCATGGCTACTTCGCCTGCGCGATGTCCGTGTCGATCTGCGCGGCCGTCCTGCTCAGGCCGGCCTTCAGATCGGTGACCTTGCCGCTCTCGTAGTCGAAGCCCAGCTGCTGGATCGTCACCAGGTACTGGCCGCCGTTGATGGAGGCCGGGGTGGTGGTGGACTCCGGGTCGGAGGCGATGTCCAGGAAGGTCTTGAAGCGGGGGTCGTACGTGAGCTTCGGGGACTTCAGCGCGGCCAGCGTCGAGGGCACGTTGTGGAGGCTGTTGGAGAAGCCGACCACCGCGTCCGTGTCCGTGGTGATGTACCTGACGAACTCCCAGGCCGCGTTCTGCTTGTGGCTGCCGGCGGCGATGCCCGCGACGGTGCCGGTGATGTAGCCCTTGCCGTACTGCGCGACCTGGTCGTCCGGCACGGGCAGCGGGGCGACGCCGATGTCGAACCTCGGCTTGGCCGCGAGGGCCATCCCGAGCCGCCACTCGCCGTCGAGCTGCATGGCGACCTGCCCGGTGTGGAAGGGGTGCTTGGGGCCCCACTCGTCGCCGAGGGTGGCCCGGAACCTCTCCAGCTTCTGGAATCCGCCGAGTTCGTCCACGAGCCGCTTCTGCAGCTCGAAGCCCTTCTGGAACGCCGGGTCCCTGGCGAGGTCCGACTTGCCGTCCTTGCCGAAGTACGTCGGTGAGAACTGCCCGAAGTAGTGCTCGGTGGTGGACTCCCAGCCGTGGTAGTCCGGCATGAAGCCCAGCTGCTTGTAGGAGTCGCCGTCGGGGACCGTCAGCTTCTTGGCGTCGGCCTCGAACTCCGACCAGGTCTTCGGCGGGTTCGCGATGCCCGCCTTCGCGAACGCCGTCTTGTTGTAGTACAGCCCGTACGCGTCCCCGAGCAGCGGCGCCGTGCAGCGGTTGCCGTCGAACTGGGTGTACTCGTTCATCGGCTTCGGGAACGTCCGCCCGGGGTCGATCCCGGCCTTCTTGAAGAAGGGGTTGAGATCCACCAGCGCGCCCGAGGAGCAGAACTTGCCCACGTTGTTGGTGGTGAAGGAGGAGATGACGTCGGGAGCCTTGTCGCCGCCCGAGCGCAGCGCCTGGTTGATCTTGTCGTCGGTCATGTTGCCGACCACGTGCACGTGGATGTTGGGGTGGGCCTTCTCGAAGCCGGCGACCAGCCCGTCGACCGCCTTCACCTCGTTCGGCGCGCTCCAGGCGTGCCAGAAGTTGATCGTCGTGTCCTTCGACGGGTCGTCCGCGGCGCCGGAGTTCGACTGGCCGGTGCACGCGGCGGTGAGCAGCATGGCGGAGGCAGTCAGGGCGAAAGCCGCTTTTCGGGCACCTTTGGGTATGGCTGTGGGCATGACGAGGTCTCCCAGGGACGGGGTCGGGAAAAGAGGGGGCGCTCAGCGCGAGGTGTCGAAGACCTCGTCGCGGGTGGTGGCGAGCGCGGACTCCAACGCGCCGCGCAGTACGGGGTGTTCGTGCACGTCGCCGACGACGAGCCGGGGGCGGGCCGCCGCCAGCTCCTCCAGTTCGGCCTGGACGAGGGCGCGCAGCACCTCGCCGCCGGCCGTCAGGGCGGAGCCGCTGAGGACGACGAGTTCGGGATCGAGGACGGAGACGAGCGAGGCGAGACCGGTGGCCAGCCGGGTCGCGTAGGTCTGGAGCAGCTCCCGGTGGGGGCCGCTCACGTGGTCGGCGGCCCGGGCCACGAGCCGGGCCGCCGCCTCGGTGTACGGGCCGGACGGCACGTCCTCGACGCCCAGTTCGCGGGCCAGCTTCGGCAGCGCCTGGGAGCCGGCCAGCTCCTGGTAGCCGCCGCTGTTGGCCTTGGTCACCTGGCGCACCAGGGGCGTGCCCGGCACCGGCAGGAAGCCGACCTCGCCGGCGCCGCCGGTCCAGCCGCGGTGCAGCCGGCCGCCGAGCACCAGGGCGGCGCCGAGGCCCTCCTGGTTCCACAGCAGCACGAAGTCCGCGTGGCCGCGGGCCGCGCCGAGCCGCTGTTCGGCGATGGCGACGAGGTTGACGTCGTTCTCGTACTCGACCGGCATCGGTAGCGCCGCCGCGAGGTCGTCGAGCAGGGTGGGGGAGTGCCAGCCGGGCAGGTGGGAGGCGTAGCGCAGCCGGCCGGTGTTCGGGTCGAAGGCGCCGGGGGTGCCGATGACCAGCCGGTGCACCTCGTTCCGGGCCAGCCCGGCGGCCTTCACCGCGCCGTCGAGGGCGTCGGTGACCTGCTGGACGACCGGCTGCGCCGGCCGCCGTCCGGGGGTGGGCAGCTCGTACTCGCCGACCGTGCGGCCGGTGATGTCGGCGACGGCGGCGCGGATGCGGTCCGGGGTGACGTCGAGGCCGGCCGCGTGTGCCGCGCCCGGGTTGACCGCGTACAGCTGGGCGTTGGGGCCCGGCCGGCCCTCGCTGGTGCCGGTGACCCGGACCAGGCCGGCCGCCTCCAGACGGGCGAGCAGCTGGGAGGCGGTGGGCTTGGACAGGCCGGTGAGCTTCCCGATCCGGGTGCGCGACAGCGGCCCGTGCTCCAGCAGGAGGTCCAGGGCGGCGCGGTCGTTCATGGCGCGCAGGACGCGCGGGGTGCCCGGCGTACCGGCGGTTCCTGCCATGGGGGTCGACACCTGCCTTTCCAGCCGCTCAGCTTTTCAGTGACCCGGGGATGACGTCCAGTCTTGATCACCGGCCGTCGGAGATCACTGTTAGGAAACTTTCCTATTGGGGGTGGGAGGAAAGTAAGCCCAGGACGAAGGGGGCGTCAATAGACAACGCTCCCGAGACGGCGGACTCGTGTTTCCAGGAGCGGTCACGAGTGCGTCACGGATGCGGTTTCCGCTGGTCAGCGCGCTTACAGTCGCGAGCGCGTTCGTCGCGCTGTGCCAGATCGCGCGGCTGGCGGATCTCGACCGGAAGTGAGAGCGCGTCACCCGGTGGCGGCTACGACCGCGGGGTGCGGGGCGTCGCCCCGCCGGCCCTCCTGGCTCCGCGGGACCGCCGCCGCAACCGCGCGCCGCTCAGAACCGACGATGGGGCACCCAGCGCCTACTCCGCGCCGGATGCCCCACCTGTTCACTCGAACGAGCGTGCTGAACCGTTCAGCTCGTCACTTGCCCGGAGTCATGGGCGGCGCGATCGGGGTCGCCGCCTTCGTCTGCGGGGACTCCGCGTTGGCGTAGACCGAAGGGGCGGCCACCGCGGCCGTCGGGTCCGGGGCGTCCTCCAGGTCCTCGACGGCCGTCGCGCCGCCCACGATGCGGATGCTCGCCGCGTCGAACGCGCGCTTGACGCGCCACCGCAGTTCACGCTCGACCGAGACCGCCTTGCCGGGCATGGTCCTGGCCGTGAGGCGGACCACCATGGAGTCGATGAGGACGGAGTCCAGGCCGAGGACCTCCACCGGGCCCCACAGCAGCTCGTTCCAGGGCTCTTCCTTGCTCAGCTTCTCGGCGACCTCGTCGAGGGTGGCCCTGACCTTGTCCAGGTCCTCGCTGGCCCGCACGGTCACGTCGACCCCGGCCGTGGCCCAGCCCTGGGAGAGGTTCCCGATCCGCTTGACCTCGCCGTTGCGGACGTACCAGATCTCGCCCTCGGCGCCGCGCAGCTTCGTCACGCGCAGCCCGACCTCGATCACCTCGCCCGAGGCCACACCCGCGTCGATCACGTCGCCGACGCCGTACTGGTCCTCCAGGATCATGAACACGCCGGACAGGAAGTCCGTGACCAGGTTCCGGGCGCCGAAGCCGATCGCGACACCGGCGACACCGGCCGAGGCCAGCAGCGGCGCCAGGTTGATCTTGAAGGTGGACAGCACCATCAGCGCGGCCGTGCCGAGGATCAGGAAGCTCGCCACCGAGCGCAGCACCGAGCCGATCGCCGCCGACCGCTGCCGCCGCCGCTCGACGTTGACCAGCAGCCCGCCCAGCGCGCCGCCGTCCGAGGCCTGCACGACGCGGCCCATCCGGTCGATCAGCTTGCTGATCGCCCGCCGCACCACCGCTCTGAGCGCGACCGCGATCACCAGGACCAGCAGGATCTGAAGACCCATCGCGAGCCACGTCGACCAGTTCTGCTCGACCCAGCTCGCCGCGTTCGTCGCGCTCTCCTGGGCGTCCTGGAGCGACGGCACGGCCGGCGCCGTCGAACCCGAGGGAGACGGGGACGGCGAGGCGCCGATGGCCGACAGGACCACGGGCAAGGACGACACTGCAGGTACCTCCAAGGTGCTGCGCGGTCCGTCCCGGCAAGGCGGTCAAGGTCTGCAAGGTCACGAAAAGATCACCGGACGGACAGGACCACCACACTAACGGGGCATTGTGTGTGCCTCGCGCGGATCCGCCAAGGAGGGCCCCAGGAGAGACGCGGCTCACCCCGGCTTGAACAGGCCGTGATCCGGGGGATGAATCAGGTGTGGTCGAAAACACTCCCAGCCCGTTACCGGGACATGGTGGCGCTTCCACCAGGCATGAGGGGAGACTGACTGCAGATCGTCCCGGCGCGAGCCACGCGCCGCCGACGCCCAAGGAGGCACCCGTGCCGCATGTCCTGGTCCTCAACGCGTCGTACGAGCCGCTCGGCGTCGTACCGCTCCGCCGCGCGCTCATCCTCGTCCTGGAGAACAAGGCCGTCTCCCTCGAGGAATCCGGCGCCTTTATGCACAGCGCAACCGTCACAGTCCCCGCACCCAGCGTGGTCCGGCTCAAGCGTTTCGTCCGGGTTCCCTATCGGGGGCCCGTTCCTCTTACCCGTCGGGCGCTCTTCGCGCGGGACGGGGGCCGGTGCATGTACTGCGGTGGCGTCGCAACCAGCGTCGACCACGTCATCCCGCGCAGCCGCGGGGGCAAGCACGTCTGGGACAACGTGGTGGCCTCCTGCCGCCGCTGCAACCACGTGAAGGCCGACCGCCACCTCGTCGAACTGGGCTGGCGACTGCACCAGAAACCCGGCCCGCCCACCGGTCTGGCCTGGCGCATCATCGGCACCGGCCATAGGGACCCGCGCTGGCTGCCCTACTTGCAGCCGTACGGCGCGGACGACGCCATGGCCCGGATCGACGGCATCTCCGCGTAGTCGATCCGGGCCTTCGCACACCCGGGGTGCTCCACCCCGGGTCACAGGCATGGCCCGGCCCCGGGAACACCCGGGGCCGGGCGGCGTACGGCGCTCGGGCCCGGCGCAGCGCGGCCGCGTGCACCGAGCGACGAGGGCCGGCGAGGCGTTCCGGACCCCCGGCGCCATGCCCTCCAGAGCCGCGAGCAGCGCCCACGGAGCGGGGGCCGGCGACCGTGGACCGTGAGGGTCCAGCGTCGTTGCCCCGCGGAGAATGTGACAAGTGGCATGTTGTTCCTTTCTGTACGTCTGCCGCGGCGCTCACGGGGTAGGGCTGCGATGACCCGCAAGGGCCTGACCCGCATGACCCGCAGGTCAGGCCGTAGGCCGCCGTACACGACAAGGAGGCCCCCGTGGCCGCACCGGCGCGACTCTCGATCCCGGCCCAGTGGAAACACGAGGGGAAACCCCTGGCGGAGCCGTCCGCCGAGACCGACCTGGCGCGGCTGTGCGTCTTCAGCGCGGAGAGCGCCAGCGTCCAGGCGCCGCTGACCAGCGAACCGCCGCTGCCCGACGCCGAGCCCCTGACCAGTGAGCCCCCACTCGCCGACGCCACCCCGCTGACCAGCGAGTCCGACCCCGTCCCGGACTTCTACGGCCCGGGGCTGTAGATGACCGCGGCGCTCGAGGACGAGGAGCTGTCCAGGCTCGCCGAGCTGCACGGGGTCGCCACCTCCTACAGCCCCGCCCCGGGCCGTACCGTCCCGGTCCCCGCCTCCGCCGTGGCCGCCGCCCTGGCCGCCCTCGGCGTCGACGCGGGGACCCCGGACGACGTGAGCGCCGCGCTCGCCGCGCGCGAGCGCGAGCTGCGCGAGCGCCTGCTGCCGCCGACGGTCGTGCACTGGGCCGGCGACCCGGCGGGCCCCGCCGCCCTCGCCGCGCTGCCGCCGGGCACCCGCCTGCGCGTCGAGACCGAGCAGGGGGAGGAACGGGACGCCGCCGCCGATCTCCCGCTGGGCGTCCACCGGATGACCGCCACCGCGCCCGACGGGCGCACCGGCCACGCGCACCTCGTCGTCGCCCCCGACCGGCTGCCCGCCCCGCCCGGCCGCTGCCACGGCGTCCTGGTCCAGCTGTACTCCCTGCTCTCCGGCCGCTCCTGGGGCATGGGCGACCTCGCCGACCTCGCCGAGCTGGCCGGCTGGGCCGGACGCACGACCGGGGCCGGGTTCGTCCAGGTCAACCCGCTGCACTCGGCCGTGCCCGGCGCCCCCACCGACCCCTCCCCGTACCGGCCCTCCTCCCGCCGCTTCCCCGACCCCGTCCACCTGCGGATCGAGGACATCCCCGAGTTCGCGTACGCCGAGGACCGCGACCGCCTGGGCGCCCTGCTGGAGCGGGCCGCGCGGCTGCGCGCCGCCGTCCTCGACAAGGGCGCCCTCATCGACCGCGACGCGGTGTGGGAACTGAAGCGGGAGGCACTGGAGATCGTCCTGCGCGTGCCCCTCGCGCCCGGCCGCCAGGCCGCCTACGACGACTTCCGCGCCGCCCACGGCCAGGCCCTCGACGACCACGCCACCTGGTACGCCCTCGCCGAGACCCACGGCTCCGACTGGCACGCCTGGCCGGACGGCCTGCGCGACCCCCGCTCGGCGGACACCGCCCGCGCCCGGGCGGGCCTCGCCGACCGCGTCGCCTTCCACACCCGCCTGGCCTGGCTCACCGACGGCCAGCTGCGCGCCGCCCAGCGGGCCGCCCGCGAGGCCGGCATGCCCGTCGGGATCGTGCACGACCTCGCCGTCGGCGTGCACCCCGCCGGCGCCGACGCCTGGGCGCAGCAGGACGTGTTCGCCGCCGGCATGTCGGTCGGCGCAAGCGCTCACCGGCGTAGGCCGTGCCGAAGGTGGTGGTGCCCAGCAACTGCTGCTGCTTGGTGCCCTCCGGCGCGGTCACCGGAATCTGCGTGCCGGACGGGGCGGTGACCGTCACCGTGTTGCCGATCCGGTAGGCGGTGACCTTGCCGTTGTCGAGCGCGGTCTGCCACGCGGACCGGCTCTGCAGCTCGGCGCCGATCGCGCTCTCGCGGAGGTTCACGATCGGGGTGTTGTCCGCGAACAGCGCCTGGTAGTCGGCGAGGACCCGCTCCAGGACCGGGTAGAGGATCCGGTCCTCGGACAGGTTGGACTGGTGGGCGTAGTGCGGGCGCGGGTCGTTGCCGAGCACGTGCCCGAGGTCGGTGCGCGCCTCGTTGGGCACGATGTGGTCGGTGTAGCCGGTGGCGGTGTCCAGCGGCGCGGCGAGGCAGGTCGAGGTGGGGTTGTTCTCGCACAGCCCGCTGCCGCCGTCCGCCTTGGACGTGTAGATCCAGTTGTACTCGTCGGCCATCTCGGCCTTGGTGCCGACGTTGTAGTACACGTTCATCGGGTAGCGCGGCACGGTGAGCGTGCTGCCGCCGGTCACGGCCCGCTGCTCGGACTCCCGGGAGTTGTCCGAGGCGGTCCACTTCACGCCGTTCGCGGAGAGGGCGGGCGCGAGGTTGGGGTTGTCCTGCGGCTGCTGCGGCAGGGTCTTCAGGCCCGAGTGCTCACCGGTGACCAGTTCCCCGCGGTCGACGGAGAGCCCGTGCTGGACGGCCCAGGTGTAGTTCTTGGAGATCTCCGCGGAGATGTCGGACCGGCTCACCCACTGCGTGGAGCCGTCGGCGTTCTTCGCGCAGGACCACGGCACCGTCGAGGTGTCCTGGACACAGCCGAGGAACAGGTGGGTGTAGGTGTGGTTCACCCAGCGGTACTTGGCCTTGTCCGCGAGCAGCTGGTCGGTCAGCGCGTCGTTGCCGCCGTTCTCGCTCTTCCACTCCTCGCCGGCGCCCGCGTTGAACACCATGTCCAGGGTGAAGCCGTGGCTCTGCTCCCAGGAGGCCGCGTACTGGGCGTCGGCCGCGGTCATCCGGATCGGCGTGGTGGTGTCGGTGGTGCCGCTGCCGCAGTCGATGTCCCCCGGGGTGCAGTTGCGCCCGGTGTCCCAGCGGGCGTCGGGCGCGAAGACGTCGTCCACGTGGACCGCGAAGTAGTTGCGGGCCTGCCCCAGGTGCACGCCCTGGGTCAGCCACTCCACCATGCCGCGGGCCAGCACCCGGAACTGCTGCTGGTACTGGTTGTAGGCGAAGGTCACCACCAGCTCGCGGCGGCCGTCGTGGGCGTACTCGCCGAGCAGGCTGCCGGTGCCGGTGCCGCCGGGCACGGGCGTGTCGACATAGCTGGTGAAGCCGGTACGGGGCTGGGCGACGAAGCCGTAACTCTCTTCCACCGAGGGCGAGTTGTCCTCGAACGAGAAGGAGCCCTTCAGATAGCCGAAGGGGCCCGCCCTGCCGGCCGCGGTGACGTCGGCCGTGCGCCCGTCGAGGGTGCCGGCGTAGCCGTTGCTGTCGGTGTAGTCCAGGCCGACCTCGGGGTGGGCCCAGGTGTAGGCGTCGATCTGCGGGATGCCGTACGTCTTCTCGTACGTCTCCAGGGCCGTCTGCTCGGCCGAGCCCGCGCCGAACGGCGCCTCGTTCGGCAGCACCACGCCCTGGTACTCGGCGCGCGGCCGGCCGCCGACCGTGTCGCTCAGGAAGGTGCCGGTGATGACGGGCCGCGCCGAGTCGGCCAGGTTCACGGTGGTGTACGGGATGCCCTCGCTCCTGAGCTGGGCGGTGATCGCGCCGACCGGGGCGCCGCCGTCGTCGACCACCAGAACCCTGAGGTCGATCCGCGGATCGGTCGCCGCCGACGCCCCCGGAGCGGTGAGCCCCAGGGTGATCAGGCCCGCGGCCGTCGCCGTGACGGTGGCCGCTCTGAAGCGGTGCGCTCGGTGTGCCATAAAAGGTTCCTCCCCCCAGATGACCCTCCGTGACAGAGCCGTGACGGACCCCCGGAGAATCAGTGGAAATCATGCGAATCGGTGGGCGGAACGCCCACCGGAACCCGACGAGTGTGGCTCAGGTCACCGGCACCCAGGGTGGAGAAGTGGCCACGACGCCACGCACAGGTGAACACCCGCAGGAATGAGCGAACGGGCACACGCGCGTAGTCTCGTCCCGGGTGTTCGCCGACAGGGTGAAGGCCCCGGTTGCCACCCGTCCCCCGCACTGGGCCTATGGTCGGCTCTCGGGCCCGGTCGACCCACCCCATATCGGCCACAGCAACTTCACATCGGAAGCGAGAACTCACCACCGTGACTGCTCTGACTCTCAGCACCGCCGCGGCGCCCGGCCTGCGGGCCGACGCGATCGTGATCGGTGTCGCCAAGGGCGCCAAGGGGCCCGTCGTCGCGCCGGGCGCCGAGGCCGTGGACAAGGCGTACGACGGCAAGCTGGCCGGCGTCCTGGAGACCCTCGGCGCCTCGGGTGCCGAGGGCGAGCTGACGAAGCTGCCCGCGCCGGCCGGCTTCAAGGCCCCGCTCGTGGTGGCGGTGGGCCTGGGCGCGGAGCCCGACGCCAAGGACTCCGACGCCGGCTACGACGCCGAGGCGCTGCGCCGGGCCGCCGGTGTGGCCTCCCGGGCGCTCGCCGGCTCGAAGAAGGCCGCGTTCGCCCTGCCCGTCGACGGCCCCGGCGCCCTCGAGGCGATCGGCGAGGGCGTGCTGCTCGGCGCGTACTCCTTCGACACCTACAAGGACAACGGCAAGAAGGACGCCAAGGCCAGGAACGGCAAGGCGCCGCTCGCCGAGGCCGCGCTGCTCGGCGGCAAGCCGCGCGACGCCGCCCACAAGGGCGCGGTCGCCCGGGCCGTCGCGGTCTGCGAAGAGCTGAACCGCGCCCGCGACCTGGTCAACACCCCGCCGAACGACCTGACCCCCGCGAGCTTCGCCGGGATCGCCCAGGCCGCGGCCAAGGAGCACGGCCTGAAGGTGCAGGTGCTCGACGACAAGGCCCTCGTCAAGGGCGGCTACGGCGGCATCCTCGGCGTCGGCGGCGGCTCGGCCGCGACCCCGCGCCTGGTCAAGGTGTCGTACACGCACCCCAAGGCGAACAAGCACCTGGCCTTCGTCGGCAAGGGCATCACCTACGACTCGGGCGGCATCTCGCTGAAGCCGGCCGGTCACAACGAGACGATGAAGTGCGACATGGCCGGTGCCGCCGCCGTGCTCGCCGGCGTCGTCGCCGCCGCCCGGCTCGGCCTGGAGGTCAGCGTCACCGGCTGGCTGGCGCTGGCCGAGAACATGCCCTCCGGCTCCGCGGTCCGCCCGGGCGACGTGCTGAGCATGTACAGCGGCAAGACCGTCGAGGTCCTCAACACCGACGCCGAGGGCCGGCTGGTCCTGGCCGACGCGCTGTGGGCGGCCTCGCAGGAGAACCCGGACGCGATCGTGGACGTCGCCACGCTGACCGGCGCGATGGTGCTGGCGCTGGGCAGCCGGACGTTCGGTGTCATGGCCAACGACGACGCGTTCCGCTCCACGGTGCACGAGGCCGCGGAGGAGGTCGGCGAGCCGGCGTGGCCGATGCCGCTGCCGGAGCACCTGCGCAAGGGCATGGAGTCCCAGGTCGCCGACATCGCGAACATGGGCGAGCGGATGGGCGGCGGCCTGGTCGCCGGCCTGTTCCTGCGCGAGTTCGTGGGCGAGGGGATCACCTGGGCGCACCTCGACATCGCCGGGCCGGCGTTCAACGAGGGCGGGCCGTTCGGCTACACGCCCAAGGGCGGAACGGGTTCCGCGGTCCGCACGCTCGTGCGGCTGGCCGAACTGACGGCCGCGGGCGACCTGGGCTGAGTCGACCAGGGGCGCGGTCGCTTCCGTGGCCGAGCGACGACAGGGGCGCGGGGACTGTTCGTGCAGTTCCCCGCGCCCCTGCCCGTGCGCACCTTCGATTTCGGGTGTACGTGGGGTGTCTCACACTCCAGCCCGGCGTCTCGTACGCCTCGAACAAGTGCAAAGATGGAGCCCGGCAGGACAGGGCCCCACCGAAGGGCCGAAGCATCAAGCGGCCGGACACCAGCCGCCCGCCGGTCACTGGAGATCGGCGCAAGGCGCACATGCATGGAGGACGTGACGTGGCGAACGACGCCAGCACCGTTTTCGACCTAGTGATCCTCGGCGGTGGTAGCGGTGGTTACGCCGCGGCCCTGCGCGGGGCGCAGCTGGGCCTGGACGTCGCCCTGATCGAGAAGGACAAGGTCGGCGGCACCTGCCTGCACCGGGGTTGCATCCCCACCAAGGCCCTGCTGCACGCGGGCGAGATCGCCGACCAGGCGCGCGAGAGCGAGCAGTTCGGCGTCAAGGCCACCTTCGAGGGCATCGACGTGCCGGCCGTGCACAAGTACAAGGACGGCGTCATCGCCGGCCTGTACAAGGGCCTGCAGGGTCTGATCGCGTCCCGCAAGGTGACCTACATCGAGGGTGAGGGCCGGCTGTCCTCCCCCACCTCCGTCGACGTGAACGGCCAGCGGATCCAGGGCCGCCACGTCCTGCTGGCGACCGGCTCCGTGCCGAAGTCGCTGCCGGGCCTGGAGATCGACGGCAACCGGATCATCTCCTCCGACCACGCCCTCGTCCTGGACCGCGTGCCGAGGTCCGCGATCATCCTGGGCGGCGGTGTCATCGGCGTCGAGTTCGCCTCGGCGTGGAAGTCCTTCGGCTCGGACGTCACGGTCATCGAGGGCCTGAAGCACCTCGTCCCGGTCGAGGACGAGAACAGCTCGAAGCTGCTCGAGCGCGCGTTCCGCAAGCGCGGGATCAAGTTCAACCTCGGCACCTTCTTCCAGAAGGCCGAGTACACCCAGGACGGGATCAAGGTCACCCTGGCCGACGGCAAGGAGTTCGACGCCGAGGTCCTCCTCGTCGCCGTCGGCCGCGGTCCGGTCTCCCAGGGCCTGGGCTACGAGGAGGCCGGGGTCGCCATGGACCGCGGTTACGTCCTCGTCGACGAGTACATGCGGACCAACGTTCCGACCATCTCCGCCGTCGGCGACCTCGTCCCGACGCTCCAGCTCGCGCACGTCGGCTTCGCCGAGGGCATCCTGGTGGCGGAGCGTCTGGCCGGTCTGAAGGTCGTTCCGATCGACTACGACGGTGTCCCGCGGGTGACGTACTGCCACCCGGAGGTCGCCTCCGTCGGTATCACCGAGGCCAAGGCCAAGGAGATCTACGGCGCGGACAAGGTCGTCGCTCTGAAGTACAACCTGGCGGGCAACGGAAAGAGCAAGATCCTGAACACCGCGGGCGAGATCAAGCTCGTCCAGGTGAAGGACGGTGCCGTCGTCGGCGTCCACATGGTCGGCGACCGCATGGGTGAGCAGGTCGGCGAGGCCCAGCTGATCTACAACTGGGAGGCGCTGCCGGCCGAGGTCGCCCAGCTCATCCACGCCCACCCGACGCAGAACGAGGCTATGGGCGAGGCGCACCTGGCGCTCGCCGGCAAGCCCCTGCACTCCCACGACTGAGCCTTCGGTCAACGGGCGCGACGACACAGACTTCCGCAATTCGTTAGGAGCAACCGAAACCATGGCGGTTTCCGTAACCCTTCCGGCGCTCGGTGAGAGCGTCACCGAGGGCACTGTCACCCGCTGGCTGAAGGCCGAGGGCGAGCGCGTCGAGGCCGACGAGCCGCTGCTCGAGGTCTCGACCGACAAGGTCGACACCGAGATCCCCTCGCCCGCCGCCGGTGTGCTGGCCTCCATCAAGGTCGCTGAGGACGAGACCGTCGAGGTCGGCGCCGAGCTGGCCGTCATCGACGACGGCTCCGGCGCCCCCGCGGCCGCCCCGGCCCCCGCCGCCGAGGCCGCTCCGGCTCCGGCCGCTCCGGTGGCCGAGGCCCCGGCCCCCGCCCCGGCCCCCGAGGCTCCGGCCGCCCCCGCCGCCGCGGCCGGTGGCGCCCAGGGCACCGACGTGGTCCTGCCCGCGCTCGGTGAGTCCGTCACCGAGGGCACCGTCACCCGCTGGCTGAAGTCGGTCGGCGACTCCGTCGAGGCCGACGAGCCGCTGCTCGAGGTCTCCACGGACAAGGTCGACACCGAGATCCCGGCGCCCACCTCCGGCGTGCTCCTGGAGATCGTGGTCGGCGAGGACGAGACCGCCGAGGTCGGCGCCAAGCTCGCCGTCATCGGCGCCCCGGGTGCCGCCCCGGCCGCCGCTCCGGCTCCGGCCGCCCCGGCCCCCGCCGCCGCTGCCCCGGCCCCCGCCGCTCCGGCCGCCCCGGCCGCCCCCGCCCCCGCCCCGGCCCCCGCCGCTCCGGCCCCGGCGCCCGCCGCCGCTGTCCCGGCCCCGGCGGCTCCGGCGCCCGCCCCGGCTCCGGTCACCCCGGCCACCGCGCCCACCTCCCCGACCGCCACCCAGGCGACGGACGAGGGCGCGTACGTGACCCCGCTGGTGCGCAAGCTCGCCGCCGAGAACGGCGTCGACCTGGCCACCGTCAAGGGCACCGGCGTCGGCGGCCGCATCCGCAAGCAGGACGTCATCGCCGCCGCCGAGGCCGCGAAGGCCGCCCCGGCTCCGGCCGCCGCCGCTCCCGCGGCCAAGAAGGCCCCGGCGCTGGAGGTCTCCCCGCTGCGCGGCCAGACCGTCAAGATGCCCCGCATCCGCAAGGTCATCGGCGACAACATGGTCAAGGCGCTGCACGAGCAGGCCCAGCTGTCGTCGGTCGTCGAGGTCGACGTCACCCGCCTGATGAAGCTGCGCGCCAGGGCGAAGGACTCCTTCGCGGCCCGCGAGGGCGTCAAGCTCTCCCCGATGCCGTTCTTCGTCAAGGCCGCCGCGCAGGCGCTGAAGGCCCACCCGGTCGTCAACGCCAAGATCAACGAGGCCGAGGGCACGATCACCTACTTCGACACCGAGAACGTCGGTATCGCGGTGGACTCCGAGAAGGGCCTGATGACCCCGGTCATCAAGCGCGCGGGCGACCTCAACATCGCCGGCATCGCCAAGGCCACCGCGGAGCTGGCGGGCAAGGTGCGCGCCAACAAGATCACCCCGGACGAGCTGTCCGGCGCGACCTTCACCATCTCCAACACCGGTTCGCGTGGCGCCCTGTTCGACACGATCATCGTGCCGCCGGGCCAGGTCGCGATCCTCGGCATCGGTGCCACGGTCAAGCGTCCGGCCGTCATCGAGACCGAGGAGGGCACGGTCATCGGCGTCCGCGACATGACCTACCTGACCCTCTCCTACGACCACCGCCTGGTCGACGGCGCCGACGCGGCCCGCTACCTGACGGCGGTCAAGGCGATCCTGGAGGCAGGCGAGTTCGAGGTCGAGCTCGGCCTGTAGTCGCCGGTCACTTCGACACGTCGGTGCCCCTGCCGGAAAGTTCCGGCAGGGGC
>NZ_JBSGDB010000100.1:0-22368 GCF_053602155.1 Streptomyces sp. NPDC004561 | reverse complement strand
CGGTCCTGCCCTACCGCAAGCCCACCAAGGGCCGTGACTACTGGGTCCTGGACGACGTCCTGCCCGACGTGGACGCCGTACAAGCAAAGGACCCGCGGCCCGGGAGTCCTTGGTGCTCATGCCCCCAGCATGCGCCGGGGACGGTTCGGCGGGCACCGAAATGTCGCTAGACGCCCTGCCCCGCCTGCGCGTACTGCTGAGCCAGCCCGTCGAGCAGGGCCGCGAGCCCGGTCTCGAAGGCCCGCTCGTCGATCTTCTCCTGCTGCTCGGCGAGCAGATGGGCCTGGCCGAGGTGGGGGTAGTCGGCGGGGTCGTAGGCGCTCGCGTCGTCCACGAAGCCCCCGGCGAAGGAGCCGAGCGCGGAGCCCATGATGAAGTAACGCATCAGCGCGCCGATGGAGGTGGCCTGGGCCGGGGGCCAGCCGGCGCCGACCATCGCGCCGTACGCGGCGTCGGCCACCCGCAGGGCCGCGGGGCGGCGCCCGGGGCCGCGCGCGAGCACCGGGACGATGTTCGGGTGGTCGCGCAGGGCGGCCCGGTAGGAGACGGCCCAGTCGTGCAGCGCGGTCCGCCAGTCCCGGCCGTCCTCGAACATCGAGAGGTCCACCAGCGCGCTCACCGAGTCGGCGACGGCCTCCAGGATCTCGTCCTTCGTGCGGAAGTGGTTGTAGAGCGAGGGGCCGCTCACCCCCAGTTCGGCGGCGAGCCGGCGCGTGGAGAAGGCCGCGAGGCCCTCCCGGTCCACGAGTTCCCGGGCCGTCTCGACGATCCGGTCGGTGCTGAGGAGGGGCTTGCGCGGTCGGGCCATGGCGCACATAGTAGGGCTGCGACTGGAAACTAGCAGTGCTAATTTAAATGTTCGGCTTTCAAGATCCATCTGGTGTGGGGTGATCTCGTGGTGAACCTGGGGCTCGACGAGGAGCAGACCGCCGTCCGGCGGCTCGCCCGGGACTTCGTGGAGCGTGAGATCGCCCCGCACGTGGTCGCCTGGGACCGGGCCGAGGAGGTCGACCGGGGCATCGTGAAGAAGCTCGGCGAGGTCGGTTTCCTGGGGCTGACCGTCGACGAGGAGTACGGCGGCTCCGGTGGCGACCATCTGTCGTACTGCCTGGTCACCGAGGAGCTGGGGCGCGGGGACTCGTCCGTCCGCGGCATCGTGTCCGTGTCCCTCGGGCTCGTCGCCAAGACGATCGCCGCCTGGGGGAGCGAGGAGCAGAAGCGGCGCTGGCTGCCGGGCCTGACCGCCGGCGAGTACGTCGGCTGCTTCGGCCTCACCGAGCCCGGCACCGGCTCCGACGCGGGCAACCTCACCACCCGGGCCGTGCGCGACGGCGACGAGTACGTCGTCAACGGCACCAAGATGTTCATCACCAACGGCACCTGGGCCGATGTCGTCCTGCTCTTCGCCCGCTCCACCGACGCCCCCGGCCACAAGGGGGTGACGGCCTTCCTGGTGCCCACCGACACGCCCGGACTGAGCCGCCGCACCATCCACGGCAAGCTCGGCCTGCGCGGCCAGGCCACCGCCGAACTCGTCCTGGAGGACGTCCGCGTACCCGCCTCGGCGATGCTGGGCGAGGAGGGCAAGGGCTTCTCCGTCGCCATGTCCGCGCTCGCCAAGGGGCGGATGTCCGTGGCCGCCGGCTGCGTGGGCATAGCCCAGGCCGCGCTGGACGCGGCCGTGCGGTACGCCGGGGAGCGCGAGCAGTTCGGCAGGCCGATCGCCCACCACCAGCTGGTGCAGGAACTGATCAGCGACATCGCCGTCGACGTGGACGCGGCCCGGCTGCTGACCTGGCGGGTCGCCGATCTGGTCGACCGGGGCGAGCCGTTCGCCGTCGAGTCCTCCAAGGCCAAGCTGTTCGCCTCCGAGGCCGCCGTCCGGGCCGCCAACAACGCCCTCCAGGTCTTCGGCGGCTACGGCTACATCGACGAGTACCCGGCCGGCAAACTCCTGCGCGACGCCCGTGTGATGACTCTCTACGAAGGCACCAGCCAGATCCAGAAGCTGCTCATCGGGCGTTCCCTGACCGGGGTTTCGGCGTTCTGAGTAGCCGGTCTGAGTATCTGCGCGGATGTGGCGCCGGCCACATCCGCCGATGCTCGCTGTCATGAGTGAGACACCGGTCAAGCAGCAGAGCACGGCGGCCTTCTACGGTCAGGCCGTCGCGTCGTTCTCCATCGCCCTCGCGGCCACGGCCATCGGCATCTTCCGGCTGAGCGCGAACGCCTGGGTGCGCGGTTTCCTCGGCATCGCCGTCCTCTACCTCGTCACCTCCGCCTTCACCCTCGCCAAGGTGATCCGGGACCGCCAGGAGGCGGGGCAGATCGTCAGCCGCGTCGACCAGGCCCGGCTGGAGAAGCTCCTCGCCGACCACGACCCCTTCGAAAAGCTCTGAGCGGCCGCACTAAGCGCTCGCTCACCGTCGGCGGTATGGTGGTGCTCCTGTCACCGAGAGGGGCGAGCGAGCGATGAGTACGGCGGCGGAGACGACCGGCGGCGAAGTGGAGCCGTGGGAAGAGGTCACCCCGGACGCGGCCCGGCGGCTGCTCGTCGCGGCCGTGGAGGCCTTCGCGGAGCGCGGCTACCACGCGACGACGACCCGTGACATCGCGGGCCGCGCCGGCATGAGCCCAGCCGCGCTCTACATCCACTACAAGACCAAGGAAGAGTTGCTCCACCGGATCAGCCGGATCGGCCACGACAGGGCCCTCGACATCCTGCGCACGGCGGCCGGCCGGGAGGGCAGCGCCAAGGAGCGGCTCGCCGACGCCGTCAGCTCCTTCGTCCGCTGGCACGCGGGGCGGCGCACCACCGCACGGGTCGTGCAGTACGAACTCGACGCCCTCGGCCCCGAGGCCCGCGCCGAGATCGTCGCGCTGCGCCGCCAGGTCGACGCCGAGGTGCGCGGGATCATCGAGGACGGCGTGGCCGCGGGCGAGTTCGACGTGCCCGACGTGCAGGGCACCACGCTCGCCGTCCTGTCCCTGTGCATCGACGTGGCCCGCTGGTTCACCGTCAACGGGCCGCGCACGCCCGAGCAGGTCGGCGCGCTCTACGCCGACCTGGTGCTGCGGATGGTCGGGGCCGGGTAGGCCCCGACCGTCCCGCGGTCTACAGGTAGTACCGGGACACCGACTCCGCGACGCACACCGGCTTGTCGCCGCCCTCGCGCTCGACGGTGAACGCGACCGTCACCTGGACACCGCCGGTGACGTCCTCCACGCCGCTGATCTGCGCGGTGGCGCGCAGCCGGGAGCCGACCGGGACGGGGGAGGGGAAGCGGACCTTGTTCGTCCCGTAGTTCACGCCCATCTTCACGTTCTCGACGTGGATGAGCTGCGGGCCGAAGAGCGGCAGCAGCGAGAGCGTGAGGTAGCCGTGCGCGATGGTCGTCCCGAACGGACCCTTCGCGGCCATCTCCGGGTCCACGTGGATCCACTGGTGGTCCCCGGTGGCCTCGGCGAACAGATCGATCCGCTTCTGGTCGACCTCCACCCAGTCGGTGTGGCCCAGCTGCTCGCCGACGGCCGCCTTCAGCTCGTCGGGGGAGGTGAAGGTCCTCGGTTCTGCCATGATCCCGGCCTCTCGTTCGCGTCTCTAAGCAACTGCTTAGCATGGTCGGGTGCGGGGACGATGTCAACGGATCGCGGCCCGGGCCGGTCGGTAGTCTCTGCGGAGTGCCCCAGATTCCCGAGAAGATCCACGAGCTGACCGTCGGCCAGCTGTCCGCGCGCAGCGGTGCCGCCGTCTCCGCCCTGCACTTCTACGAGTCCAAGGGCCTGATCACCAGCCGCCGCACCACCGGCAACCAGCGCCGCTACAGCCGCGACACGCTCCGCCGGGTGGCCTTCGTCCGCGCGGCCCAGCGGGTCGGCATCCCCTTGGCCACCATCCGGGAGGCGCTGGCGGAACTCCCCGAGGAGCGGACCCCGACCCGGGACGACTGGGCGCGGCTCTCCGAGAAGTGGCGTTCGGAACTGGACGAGCGGATCAAGCAGCTGAACCGCCTTCGCGACCACCTCACCGACTGCATCGGCTGCGGCTGCCTGTCGCTGGACACCTGCGTGCTGTCCAACCCGGACGACGTGTACGGCGATCACCGCACGGGGTCGCGGCTCATGGCCGAGCGGCGGTAGGGCCGCGAGCGCGGCCCGCCCCCGCCTACTCGTACTCGGTGCCGCCCTTCCGGGTGAGGTACGCCGGACTGACCGCCTTCGCGATCGCGCGTCCCCCGGTCACCGGGCTGTACCGCTCTACCGCGGGCCGTATCACCACGCCCTCGCGCAGATGCAGCCCCCGGCCCGACACCGTCTCCCGCCCGCTCGCGAACTCCAGCACGCGCCCGATGTCGTACGGCCCCGAGTACAGCCGGGGCACCACCGGGAGCTCCCCCGCGAGCAGCGCGGCCGCGTCCAGCCAGGGCACGGCACCGTCCACCTCGGCCGAGACGTCGAACACCGCATAGCCCAGCGTGTCCCGGCGGCCGTCCGCCCCGTACGCCAGGTCCTGCACCCCCGCGCCGTACACCTCCCCGAAGATCCCGACCCGTCGCGCCCCGAGCCGCTCGGCCAGCCGGGCGGCCGCCTCGGCGACCCCGTGACCGCGCACCGCCCGCCAGTACAGGTTCCGCGGATCCTCCCTGAGCGCCAGGGACCTGGCGCCGAAGCCCTTGGAGGACACGTAGGCCCGGTCCTCGTCGGCGACGTACGTCAGCAGGCACGCCGAACCGTGCACCTTCTCCGTCAGCACCACCGGCTCGCCCGGCGTGAAGACGTCCGGGTAGCGCTGGATGTTCTCGATGTCGACCCAGGGCAGCAGATCGGGCGCCGACTCGACCTCGCCGTTCATGGTCGGCGGGATCGGCGGCACCCACTTGGTGATGCCCAGCCGCTCCGCGAAGTCGGTGCCGTCCACGGCCGCCCGCGCCAGGTCGACCCCGGCCAGCGCCTTCGGCCGGCACACGATGCCCTGCGACAGCTCGCCGCGCAGCCGCACCGCCTTGACCCGGTCGGCGGCCGACCCGGTCAGCCGCCCGGTCAGCCCCAGTTCCTCGATCAGTCCGGGAGGCAGCACTGACTGCTCGGGGATGTAGACGGCGGCCTCGCCGGTGCGGTACGCGCCCTTGGCGACGACGGCCCGGTAGAGGCCCACCTGGGCCAACTCCAGTGCGTCGGCGTTCGGATGGTCGTGGACGGTCAGCACCTCGGCGGTGACCCGCAGCGTGGACATGGGACTCCCCGTGTTCATCGGTTCGGTTTCATCGCCTCCACTCTCCGGATACGAATGCGGTGGAGCGAACGGATTTACGGCTGGTAGCGTCACCCGCTTCGGCCCCAACTCCCCGCTACGGGAAGGAGCTTGGGTGGCCCTACGGCGAGCGGGGGAAGGATCCGTACTGGGCCAGCCCCTCCGTCACCGACTCGGCGTTGGAGGCCGATCGCCGGCCGTCGGGGAGGAACAGCGTGTCCTCCAGGCCGATCCGGGTGGCGAGGCCCAGCCTGCCGGCCAGCCGGAGGACCGGCCAGGTGCCGCCCTCCTCGCCGTGCAGAAGCACCGGCCGGCCGTGCGCGCCGCCCAGCCCGGCCAGCAGCGCCACCGCCGAGGCCTCGGCGGTCGCCGGGTCCGGATCCGTCACCTCGGCCAGCACCCGCAGCACCCTCGTCCGGAGCGGCGAGACCGCGAACCGGCCCGCTCCGTCGGTCCCCGACCACAGGCCCGCCTCGACGCCCACGCCCGAGGCCAGCAGCTGCCGGGCGAGTTCCTCGGCGCCCGGCTCATGCCAGTTGACCGAGGCCATGTCGGGCAGCACCGACCAGGTCCGCACCCGCGCGAGCCGGGCGGCCGGATCGGGCTCGGCCCAGGCGCCCGTGGTCACCCCGACCGGCACCGTCACCCGCGCCCGTATCGCCTCGAGGGCCGGCGCGAGCGCGCGCGGGGAGAGGGAGTCGTGCCCGCACGGGGTCTTCGGGTGGACATGGATCTCCGTGGCCCCCGCCGCGACGGCGGCCGCGGCGGAACGCGCCATGTCCTCGGGCGACATGGGCACCGCCGTGCCGTCGGCGGCCGTACGGCGTCCGTTGAGACATACCTGCACCATGTCCCGATGGTGCCAGGCGCCACCGACAACGGTCCCGGCCCGTCGTCGCACAGCACGGGGGTGCGGCATCCCCTGCGCACCCCCCGAGCGCCCCCGTTCAGAACCCTGTTCGGACCCCCCGTCGCGAGCCGTCGGTCAGGCCGACATCAGCAGCCGTCCCCGCCTGGCGTATGCCGGCGCCTGCGGCGAGAGCGCCGGGCGCGGGACGAGGATCCCGCAGTCGGTGCAGACCGGACCGGAAGACGGCTCGTGGTCGAGGCCGTACCTCCACACGAGGCGTTCGGCGCCGCACACCGGGCAGCAGGAGCCCGGCTCCCGCTCCAGCGCGGCGATCAGCCTGCGCAGCACCTCGGCCAGCGGTTCGTCGGGATGGATCCGGGGGTCGTCGCACCAGGCGACCCCGAACCCGCCCCAGGTCAGCCGGTGCCAGTCGTCCACGCTGCCCGGCCTGCGCAGCCCGTCGTGCTTCTCCTTCCTGCGCCGCTCGGTGAACTCGGTCTCGTACGCGAGCCAGACGGTACGGGCCTCCTCCAGTTCCTCCAGCGCGGCCACGAGCCGCGCCGGGTCGGGAGAGCGGTCCTCGGGGCCGAACCCCGCCCGGGCGCACAGATGGTCCCATGTCGCCCGATGCCCGTAAGGGGCGAACTTCTCAAGGCACTTGCGCAGCGAGTACCGCCGCAGTGCCAGATCGCAGTCCGGATCGCGTACCTGTCTCGCCAGACTCCGGAAACCGGCCATCGCCCTGCACCTCCGTCACACCTGCACCTGTACTTCGGTCACTTCGGCGTCTTCGCACGGACGTCGCCGAATAGACGTATCGACAGGCGATTCGGCTCCATCTCTTCTCGTTGCTGTTCCCGCGGACTCCAAAAAGTGACGCATGTTCATCTTCAAACTCGGGGATACCGGCGGTAACGTTCGCGCACCCACGTCGCGAGGAGCTGCCATGCCACGGCGAACCCCACGTACCGCCCTCGACAGACTGAGAACGTCCCGCCGACTCCCCGGGTTCCTGAAGACCGCGTCGGTATGCGTACTGATAGCCGGACTTCTCTCCCCGATCACCCAGACCGCGGCCGCCGCCGCGGGTGCGAGCGCCCCCAACGACTACTGCGGCGGCCAGTGTTCGGACATCCTGCCGCCCGGTGAGAACGGCAACGCGACCCTCGCGCAGATCCTGCTCGACCAGGCCTTCGGCACCCAGCCCTCGCACGCCGAGGACCAGCTCGGGCCGTACGCCGGCCTGGCCACCGGCTACCCGGGCCTGACCGACGCGACGATCGGTGACTTCTTCGACGACGCCTCGTTCGGCGTCCCGTCAGACCAGGTCGCCTCCACCGAGAAGCCCGGCGGCCGCGGCGACGTGACGATCGTCCGGGACAAGAAGACCGGTGTGCCCCACATCACCGGCACCACCCGGTACGGCACCGAGTACGGCGCCGGGTACGCGGCGGCCGAGGACCGGCTCTGGCTGATGGACGTCTTCCGGCACGTCGGCCGTGGCCAGCTCACCTCCTTCGCGGGCGGGGCCGCCGCCAACCAGGGCCTGGAGCAGGAGTTCTACCGCAACGCGCCCTACACCGAGGCCGACCTCCAGGCCCAGATCGACAACGCCGTCGCCCACAACGGCGCCCGCGGCAAGCAGGCCCTCGCCGACGCCGACGCCTACCTCGACGGCATCAACGCCTACATCGACGCCTCCGACAGCGGCCGTTACTTCCCCGGCGAGTACGACCTCACCGGCCACAAGGACGCGATCACCAACGCCGGCACCATCGACCACTTCAAGATCACCGACCTGGTGGCGCTGGCCTCCGTCATCGGCTCGCTGTTCGGCTCCGGTGGCGGCGGCGAGGTCAACAACGCCCTCTCCCTGATGGCCGCCCAGTCCAAGTACGGTGTCGAGGAGGGCACCAGGGTCTGGGAGTCCTTCCGCGAGCGCAACGACCCCGAGGCCGTGCTCACCCTCCACGACGGCCAGAGCTTCCCGTACGCGACCAAGCCCGCCGACGCCAAGGGCGAGGCCCTGCCCGATTCCGGCTCGGTGACCCAGGAACCGCTCGTCTACGACCGCACCGGCAGCGCGGCCACCGCGGCGGCCGAGGGCGCCTCCGCCACGGCCGCCAGGACCACGCTCAGCTCGGCCAGGCGCGGGATGTCCAACGCCCTCGTGGTGAGCGGCAAGCACACCGCGAGCGGCCATCCGATCGCCGTCTTCGGGCCGCAGACCGGCTACTTCGCCCCGCAACTCCTCATGCTCCAGGAGATCCAGGGCCCCGGCATCAGCGCCCGCGGCGCCTCCTTCGCCGGCCTGAGCATGTACGTCGAACTCGGCCGCGGCCAGGACTACTCCTGGAGCGCGACCACCTCCGGCCAGGACATCATCGACACCTACGCCGTCGAGCTGTGCCAGGACGACCACCACTACCTGTACCACGGCGCCTGCACCGCGATGGACGAGGTCGAGCAGAAGAACTCCTGGAAGCCGACCCTGGCCGACGGCACGGCCGCCGGGTCGTACACGATGCGGGTGTGGCGCACGAAGTACGGGCCGGTGGAGTACCGGGCGACCGTCGGCGGCAAGAAGGTCGCCTACACCTCCCTGCGCTCCTCGTACCTGCACGAGGCCGACTCGATCATCGGCTTCCAGATGCTGAACGACCCCGACTTCGTCAAGGGCCCCACGGACTTCCAGGCGGCCGCCCAGCACATCAACTACACCTTCAACTGGTTCTACGCCGACTCCCGGCACACCGCCTACTACAACAGCGGTGACAACCCCGTCCGCGCCGCCGGCGTCGACGCCGAGTTCCCGGTCTGGGCGCAGCCCGCGTACGAGTGGGCGAACTGGGACCCGGCCACCAACACGGCCGACTACACCCCGCCCTCCGCCCACCCCAACTCCGTGGACCAGGACTACTACGTCTCCTGGAACAACAAGCAGGCCCAGGACTACTCGGCCGCCGGCTGGGGCGACGGGTCCGTGCACCGCGGCAACCTGCTCGACGACCGGGTGAGGAAGCTGGTCGCGGCCGGCGGGGTGACCCGTACCGAGCTGGTGCGGGCGATGGCGGACGCGGCCCTCGCCGACCTGCGCGCCGAGGACGTGCTGCCCGAACTGCTCAAGGTGATCGGCTCGGCGCCGGTGACCGACCCCACCGCCGCCGACGCGGTGAGCAAGCTCCAGACGTGGCTGACCGCGGGCGCCCGCCGCACCGAGACCTCCGCCGGCTCGAAGACGTACGCGGACGCGGACGCGATCCGCGTCCTGGACGCCTGGTGGCCGCTGCTGGTCAAGGCGGAGTTCGAACCGGGCCTCGGCAGCGACCTGTACAACGCCTTCACCGGCAACCTGCCGATCGACGAGGCGCCCTCCGCCGGACACGGCCCGACCGGCTCGCACGCCGGCAGCTCCTTCCAGTTCGGCTGGTGGAGCTATGTCGACAAGGACATACGGGCGGTGCTCGGGCAGCAGGTGCGGGGCGGCCTCGCCCACGAGTACTGCGGCAACGGCAGCCTGAGCGCCTGCCGGGACATCCTGCTCGGCACCCTCAAGCAGGCGGCCGGGACGACCGCCGCCCAGGTCTACCCGGGCGACGACCAGTGCTCGGCCGGTGACCAGTGGTGCGCCGACTCGATCGTCCAGCGCACCCTGGGCGGCATCAAGCACGGAAGGATCAGCTGGCAGAACCGGCCCACCTTCCAGCAGGTCGTGGAGTACACCTCGCACCGGTGACCTGACCGGTGACCGGCGGCGGGTCAGGCGATACGGCCCGCCGCCAGCACCACCCGCGCCAGTTCGGGGTGCACGATGTCACTGTGCGCCCCGGACGGCGGGCCGCCCCGGCAGACGACCGAGGCCGCGTCGACGTTCACGCACCCCGACGCGGGCAGCCCGTTCGCCAGGGCCCCCGCGAGGTCCAGCCGGACCGTGCCCGGCACCGCCTGCACCCCGTCGTGGCCCATCGCGCCCCACTGGGGACCCAGCACGGCCGCGATCTCGCTGCCCACACAGGAACGGTCGTCCCCCGACAGCCGCGAGGCCAACGGGTAGAACGTGCCGAGCGCCGAGTCGAAGTGCGAGTGGCAGCACACCAGCGGGCCGTCGATCCGCCCCTGCCGGTCCTTGAGCGCCCCCGCCGCGTCCGGGTCGTGCGGCAGCCGCTCCGCGAACGCGTAGTGCGAGAAGGCCCCTTCCAGCAGGGTCACGGACTTCACCGTGCGCACCCCGTCCGGCAGCCCGCGCAGCGCGAACGCCACCAGCCGCCCGCCGAAGCTGTGCCCGACCAGATGCACCCGCACCCCGGGCGCCGCGCCCGCCAACCGCCCGATCACCGGCCCCAGTCCGTGCTCGCCGACGGTCCCGGCCCGCCCCTTCATCGTGTAGTACGTCGCCTGTCGCAGCAGTTCCTTGGCGCCGTCCCACGGGTCGGGCAGGCTGAATCCCTCGGCGCCGTCCGGCGCTTCGAGCGCGGCCAGCGCCCCGGCGAACTCCTCGCAGGCCGCCGCCGGGTCCTCGGTGAACACCAGCGGCTCGCCCTGCTCGTCGGTGTCGGCCGCCCCCGCCCTGGCCGCCCCGTCCACGAGCAGCCGCACCAGCCGGCCGAACTCGGTCAGCCCCGCGGCGCCGTCCGGCCGTTCGTCCAGCATGCGGGCCAGCTGGTCCACGACGGTCGCCCGGCCCGGAAAGGTCTCCAGCAGCGCGCGCCGGGTGTCCTTGTCCAGCGCCGGTCCGGGCGCCCCCGCCGCCTCCGTGGCCGCCACGGACCTGGGGAAGTCCGGGATCGGCTCGTCGCTGAACCGCATGGACGGCCAGATCACGCCCACGTAGCCGATCCGCGCCTTCGGCGCCAGCGCCGGGATCGGGGCGAAGAAATCGCGGTACAGCGCGGTGGCACCGGAACGGTCGTTGTTCCAGCCGTGCGAGAAGACGATCAGGTCACGGACACCGCGCTCCGTGACCTGCGCCGTCAGATGATCGCGCTCGGCCGGGTCCACGTCCCCGTCCGCGTCGAAGGTCAGCTCCCAGTAGGGAGTCACGCTCATCCCAGGATCCGCCATGCCAGGCTCCCTCGTCCCCCCTGAAACGATGCGTTCCGGACGCATCGTCCTGCTCCGGGGCAAGGTTGGCCAGTCATCGCGCTTCACCTGTAGAGCAGATATTCCTTGCGAATTCGCCGGAACGCGGTCAGCTCCTCCTGCCAGGCGCCCACCACCTCGTCGGTGCCGGCGCCCGCGTCGATCATCGTGCGCACCCGGGTGGAGCCGGTGAGCTTGTCGATCCAGTCGTCCGACCGCCAGGCGAAGCCGTCCCACACCTTCCGCGCGGTCACCAGCAGCGCGATCCCGGTGCGCACGGGGTCGTAGGCGGCCCGGTCGGACACATGGATCTGCACCCCGCCCACGGTCGTGCCCTGGAACTTGGAGAAGGTGGGCGCGAAGTACGCCTCCCGGAACCGCACGCCGGGCAGCCCGAGGCCGTTCGCGGCGGCCGCCCAGCGGCCGTCGATGCCGACGGCGCCGAGGAGTTCGAAGGGCCTCGTCGTGCCGCGCCCCTCCGAGAGGTTGGTGCCCTCGAACATGCAGGTGCCGGAGTACACGAGCGCCGTGTCCGGGGTGGGCATGTTGGGGCTCGGTGGCACCCAGGGCAGTCCGGAGGCGTCGTAGAACTGCCCGCGCCGCCAGCCCGTCATCAGTACGGTCTCCAGCGGGACCGGGGTGCTCAGGAACTCCCCGTTGAACAGCCGGGCCAGCTCCGCCACGGTCATCCCGTGCGCCTGCGCGATCGGCTGCCGGCCGACGAAGGTGGCGAACTCCTTGTGCAGCACCGGCCCTTGGGCCGCGCGCCCGGTCACCGGGTTCGGCCGGTCGAGGACGACGAAGCGCTTGCCGGCCAGCTGCGCCGCCTCCATGCAGTCGTACAGGGTCCAGATGTACGTGTAGAAGCGGGCGCCCACGTCCTGGATGTCGAAGACGACCGTGTCGACGCCGGAGGCGGTGAACACGTCGGCGAGGGCCCGGCCGCTCTTCAGATACGTGTCGTAGACCGGCAGCCCCGTCTCCGGGTCGTCGTAGCGGCCCTCGGAGCCGCCGGCCTGGGCGGTGCCGCGAAAGCCGTGCTCCGGGCCGAAGACGGCCGTGACCTTCACCCGGGGGTCCCGGTGCATCACGTCGACGATGTGCTCGGCGTCTCTGGTGATGCCGGTCGGGTTGGTGACGACTCCGACGCGCCGGCCCTCCAGCAGGGAGTATCCGCCGGCCGCGAGCCTTTCGAAGCCGGTGCGCATCTGCTCGCGGTGCTGCGGTGCGACGGGCACGGCCGCCATCGTGGCCGAGGCGAGAAGGTTCCGTCGGGACAGGCGCATGGGGTGGCCTCCGTGGGTTCGGAAGGTGCGGACGGTCCGGGGCTGTTCGCGCGGTTCCCCGCGCCCTTAGGTTGGTGCGCTCGCCCTTCCTTCACACATACCGACCGGTTAGTCTGGGCCGACCAGAGCCGACGCGCGCCGCGCGAAGTCGTGTCGAAGGAGACCGATGGTGGAAGCCGTGCAGGATGCGGGAGTGGTCGTCACCGGGGCGGGCGGTGGGATCGGGGCCGCGCTGGCCCGGCGGTTCGCCGCCGCGGGCGCCCGGGTCGTGGTGAACGACCTGGACTCAGAGAAGGCGAAGGCGGTGGCCGAGGAGATCGGCGGGACCGCCGTGCCCGGCGACGCCTCCGCGGTCATCGGCGAGGCACGGGACGCGCTCGGCGGCACCGTGGACGTCTACTGCGCCAACGCCGGAGTCGCCTTCGAGGACGGCGGGGCGGCCGGGCCGCTCGACGAGAAGTCCTGGGCGCTGTCCTGGGACGTCAACGTGATGGCCCACGTCCGCGCGGCCCACGCGCTGCTCCCGCAGTGGCTGGAGCGGGGCAGCGGCCGGTTCGTCGCCACCGTCTCGGCCGCCGGGCTCCTCACCATGATCGGCGCCCCCTCCTACAGCGTCACCAAGCACGGCGCCTACGCCTTCGCCGAGTGGCTGTCGCTGACGTACCGCCACCGGGGCCTGAAGGTGCACGCGATCTGCCCGCAGGGCGTCCGCACCGACATGCTGGCCGCCACCGGCAGCGCGGGCGACCTGGTGCTCCAGCCGACCGCGATCGAGCCGGCGGACGTGGCCGACGCGCTGTTCCGGGGCATCGAGGAGGACCGCTTCCTGATCCTGCCCCACCCGGAGGTCGGCGAGTACTACCAGGCCCGGGCCGGCACCCCCGACCGCTGGCTGGCCGGCATGAACCACATCCAGCGCAAGTGGGAGGCGGCCCGGTGACCGATTCCCGCTACGCGGCCAGGCCCTGGCTGGCCCTCCTCAGCGACACCCAGCGCGCCCCCGTCGCCCCCGCCGACTCGCTGGTGCAGGCCCTGCGCGGCGCGGTCGCCGAGGCCCCCGACCGCACCTTCCTCGCCTACTTCGACGCCCGTCTGAGCTACCGCGAGGTGGACGAGATGAGCGACTCGGTGGCCGCTCACCTCGCCGAGCGCGGACTGCGCCGCGGTGAGCGGGTCGCCGTGCTCCTGCAGAACTCCCCGCACTTCGTGCTGGCGGTGCTCGGCGCCTGGAAGGCGGGCGCGACCGTGGTGCCGGTCAACCCCATGTACAAGTCGGCCGAGGTCGCCCACGTCCTGCGGGACGGCGAGGTGGCCGCGCTGGTCTGCTCCGACCGGGCCTGGGAGTCGTACCTCAGGGACACGGCCGCCGGCTCCCCGGTGCGGATCGTGCTCACCGGCTGCGAGCTGGACTTCCAGACCCGGGGCGACGGCCGTGTGCTGGCCTTCGAGCGGATGCCGCGGGCCGCCGACGCCGACGACCTCGTGGCCGTGGCCCGGCAGGGCGCGAAGGCGCCGCAGGACCGTGACCCGCTGCCCGACGACATCGCCCTGATCAGCTACACCTCGGGCACCAGCGGCACCCCCAAGGGCGCCACCAACACGCACCGCAACATCATGTACAACGCCGAGCGGCAGCGCACCGGGCTCGCGCTGCCCGACGCGCCCGTCTACTTCGCGCTCGCGCCCCTGTTCCACATCACCGGCATGGTCTGCCAGTTCGGCGCCTGCCTGAACAGCACGGGCACCCTCGTGCTCGGCTACCGCTTCGAGCCGGGGGCCGTCCTGGAGGCGTTCGCCGAGCACCGGCCGCACTACACCGTCGGCCCCTCCACCGCGTTCATGGCGCTCGCCGCCCACCCCGAGGTCACCCGGGAGCACTTCGCGTCCTTCGTGAACATCTCCTCCGGCGGCGCCCCCGTGCCGCCGGCCCTGGTGGAGCGGTTCCGGGAGCGCTTCGGTCCGTACATCCGCAACGGCTACGGCCTCACCGAGTGCACCGCCCCCTGCGCCTCCGTGCCGCCCGGCCTGGAGGCGCCGGTCGACCCGGTCTCCGGCACGCTGGCCGTCGGCCTGCCCGGCCCGGAGACGGTCGTGCGGATCGTCGACGACCAGGGCGTGGAGGTGCCGTTCGGCGAGCAGGGCGAGATCGTCGTCCGCGGGCCCCAGGTGGTCCCCGGCTACTGGCGGCGCCCGGAGGCCACCGCCGAGACCTTCCCGGACGGCGAGCTGCGCACCGGCGACATCGGGTTCATGGACGAGCTGGGCTGGCTCTACGTCGTCGACCGCAAGAAGGACATGATCAACGCCTCCGGCTTCAAGGTGTGGCCGCGCGAGGTCGAGGACGTCCTCTACACCCATCCGGCGGTGCGTGAGGCGGCCGTCGTCGGCGTCCCCGACGGCTACCGCGGGGAGACCGTCAAGGCGTACATCAGCCTCCGTCCGGACGCCGAGGCGGACCCGGATGAACTCAAGATGTACTGCAGGGAGAGACTGGCCGCCTACAAATATCCTCGGCAGGTGACGATCCTGCCCGACCTGCCCAAGACCGCGAGTGGGAAGATCCTCCGGCGGGAACTGCGTTCCCGCACCGAAGACGACTAGCAGCAGAACGGAAAGGCAGGTGGCGGCAGTGCCCAGGACGACGGACGGAGACGGCGCACCCGTTCCGCAGCGGCTCCTTGCCGCCGCCACCCGGCTCTTCGCGGAGCAGGGCTACGACCGCACCTCCGTGCAGGAGATCGTGGAGGCGGCCGGCGTCACCAAGGGGGCGCTGTACCACTACTTCGGCTCCAAGGACGACCTCCTGCACGAGGTGTACGCGCGTATGCTGCGCGTCCAGCAGGAACGCCTCGACCACTTCGCCGGCATGGACGCGCCCGTGGAGAAGCGTCTGAGGGACGCGGCGGCGGACGTCGTGGTGACGACCATCGAGAACCTCGACGACGCGATGATCTTCTTCCGCTCCATGCACCATCTGAGCCCGGAGAAGAACAAGCAGGTGCGGGCCGAGCGCCGGCGCTACCACGAGCGGTTCCGCGCGCTCATCGAGGAGGGCCAGAAGGCCGGCGTCTTCTCCACGGCGACCTCGGCCGACCTGGTCGTGGACTACCACTTCGGCTCGGTCCACCACCTGTCCACCTGGTACCGCCCGGACGGCCCCCTCACCCCGCAGGAGGTCGCCGACCAGCTCGCCGACCTGCTGCTGCGGGCGCTGCGGCCCTGACCACGGCACGGGCAAGGGGGGCGGCCGCACAGCGGGCCGCCCCCCTTGCCCATGCTTCACTACAGGTACTTCTTCAGCTCCCGGCGCGCCAGCGAGCGCTGGTGGACCTCGTCCGGGCCGTCGGCGAGCATCAGGGTGCGGGCGCCGGCGTACAGGTCCGCCAGCGGGAAGTCCTGGCTCACGCCGCCCGCGCCGTGCAGCTGGATCGCCCGGTCCAGGATGCCGACCACCGCGCGCGGGGTGGCGATCTTGATGGCCTGGATCTCGGTGTGGGCGCCCCGGTTGCCGACGGTGTCCATCAGCCAGGCCGTCTTCAGCACCAGCAGCCGCAGCTGCTCCACGGTGACCCGGGCGTCGGCGATCCAGTTCTGGACCACGCCCTGCTGGGCCAGCGCCTTGCCGAACGCCGTACGGGACACCGCCCGGCGGCACATCAGCTCGATCGCCCGCTCGGCCATGCCGATCAGCCGCATGCAGTGGTGGATCCGGCCGGGGCCGAGCCGGGCCTGGGCGATGGCGAAACCGCCGCCCTCCTCGCCGATCAGGTTCGACACCGGCACGCGCGCGTGGTCGAAGACCACCTCGGCGTGGCCGCCGTGCGAGTGGTCCTCGTAGCCGAAGACCTTCATCGCCCGCCGCACGGTCACGCCCGGGGTGTCCCGCGGGACCAGGACCATGGACTGCTGCCGGCGGATGTCGGCGCCGTCCGGGTCCGTCTTGCCCATCACGATGAAGATCCTGCAGTCCGGGTTCATCGCCCCGGAGATGTACCACTTGCGGCCCGTGATGACGTACTCGTCGCCGTCCCGCTCGATGTGCGTGGTGATGTTGGTGGCGTCCGAGGAGGCCACCTCCGGCTCGGTCATCGCGAACGCCGAGCGGATCTCACCGGCCAGCAGCGGCTCCAGCCACTGCTTCTTCTGCTGTTCGCTGCCGAACTGCGCCAGCACCTCCATGTTGCCGGTGTCCGGCGCCGCGCAGTTGAGGGCGGTGGGCGCGAGGTGCGGGGAGCGGCCGGTGATCTCGGCGAGCGGCGCGTACTGCAGGTTCGTCAGCCCGGCCCCGTACTCGGCGTCGGGCAGGAACAGGTTCCACAGCCCCTGCCTGCGGGCCTCGGCCTTCAGCTCCTCGACCACGGCCGGGGTGTCCCAGGGGGAGGCGAGCGCGGCCCGCTGCTCCTCGGCGACCGCCTCGGCCGGGTACACGTACTCGTCCATGAAGGCGAGGAGCTTGGCGCGCAGCTCCTCGGTGCGCGCGTCGAACGCGAAGTCCATGACGGTCAGCCTTCCTGAAGAGTGGTCAGTCCGTGGTCGATGAAGACGGGTACGAGGTCGCCGATGCGGTCGAAGCCGCGTCCGACCGTCTGGCCGAGCGTGTACCGGTAGTGGATGCCCTCCAGGATCACGGCCAGCTTGAACCAGGCGAAGGCCGTGTACCAGGAGACGGCCGACACGTCCCGCCCCGAGCGCTCGGCGTACCGCTCGATCAGCTCCCGCGGGGCGGGGTGCCCCGGGGCCTCGGCGGTGGTGGAGACGGGGGAGTGGGGCGTGCCCAGCGGCTGGCTGTACATCACCAGCAGACCGAGGTCGGTCAGCGGGTCGCCGAGCGTGGACATCTCCCAGTCGAGGATGGCCTTGATCCGGTCGTCGTCCCCGATCAGGACGTTGTCGAGGCGGTAGTCGCCGTGTACGACGGCCGGGGCGGGCGAGACGGGCAGCGCGCGGCCGAGGGCGGCGTGCAGCTCCTCGATGCCGGGCAGGTCGCGGTTGCGGGAGGCGTCCAGCTGCTTGCCCCAGCGGCGCAACTGCCGGTCCAGGAAGCCCTCCGGGCGGCCGAAGTCCGCGAGGCCCACCTCGGCGGGGTCCACGGCGTGCAGCTCCACCAGCGTGTCCACAAGGGACAGCACGGCGTCACGGGTGCGCTCCGCGCCGAGCGGGGCGAGCTGCTGGGCGGTGCGGTACGGGGTGCCCTCGACGAACTCCATGACGTAGAACGGCGCCCCCAGCACCTCCTCGTCCTCGCACAGCAGCAGGGGACGGGGGACCGGCACCGACGTCGGGTGCAGGGCGCTGATCACGCGGTGCTCGCGCCTCATGTCGTGCGCGGTGGCCAGCACATGGCCGAGCGGCGGCCGGCGTACGACCCACTTCGAGGTGCCGTCGGAGAGCGCGTAGGTGAGGTTCGACCGTCCGCCCTCGATCAGCCGTCCGCTCAGGGGGCCGTGCACCAGGCCCGGGCGCTCGCGGTCGAGCAGGGCGCGCAGCCGGTCCAGGTCGAGTCCGGGCGGGTGGTCGGCGCTCATTCATCACTCCTACGAACGGGTGAACATGACGCGACTCATGATGCCGACCGGTCGGTATGTAGTCCAGTGCGCGCGCTCGACGTGGCGGGAAACGTGACCGGAGCCACGATAGGCCGACGGCTCCCCGGACGTGCTGTCCGGGGAGCCGTCGGCCTGCCGTCAGACTCTCAGTGGTCGTCCCAGTGGTCCCCGTGCTCAGCGTGCCGGTGGCCGTCGTGCAGATAGTCGACGTGGTCGCCGTGCCGCACCTGCGCGTGCCCGCACTCGTCGTGGTGCACGTGCTCGTGTCCCTCGTGCGTGGTGTGCCCGGCGGGCTCGCACTCGTCCCAGTGGCCCTCGTGCTCGCGGTGCAGATGGCCGTCGTGCGCGTAGTCGAGGTGGTCGCCGTGCGGCACGGCCGCGTGCCCGCACTCCGGGCCGTGGCGGTGCGTCCCGTGCTCGGTGTGTTCCTGGTGAAGGGTGGTCATGGTGCTCACCTTCGGGGGGTACAGGGGTGTGACGACGGACAGGCTACGCGCGCGAAAGGGGCATACCGGGGCATCCCGGTTGCGTGGCGGACGAGTACCCCGGAGGGTCGAGGGCATGAAGGGCATCAGCTACAGCCGCTACGGCGGTCCCGAGGTGCTGGAGTACGGGGAGGTGCGCGACCCGAAGGTCGGTCCCGACCAGGTACTGGTGAAGGTGCGGGCGTCCGCCGTCAATCCCGTCGACTGGAAGTGCCGCGAGGGCCATCTCGACGCCTTCCTGGACGCCGTCTTCCCCGTGGTCCCGGGCTGGGACGTCAGCGGGGTGGTCGTCCGGCCCGGCGCCTCCGTCACGGAGTTCTCCGTCGGCGACGAGGTGATCGGCTACGTCCGCGAGGACTTCCTCTCCCGGGGCACCTGCGCCGAGTACGTCGCCGCGCCCGTGCGCACGCTGGCCCGCAAGCCGCGCAACCTGTCCTTCGAGGAGGCCGCCGGGCTCCCGCTGGCCGGGCTCACCGCCTACCAGGTGCTGGTCAAGGCGCTGGAGGTCGGGCGCGGCGAGACCGTCCTGGTGCACGCGGCGGCCGGCGGGGTCGGCTCCCTGGCCGTCCAGATCGCCGTCCACCTCGGCGCCCGGGTCATCGGCACCGCGAGCGAACGCAACCACGACTACGTCCGCTCCCTCGGCGGTGAACCGGTGGCCTACGGCGAGGGCCTGGCCGAACGGGTGCGCGGGCTCGCCCCCGAGGGCGTGGACGCGGTCTTCGACACCATCGGCGGCGACACGCTGAAGACCTCGGCCAACCTGCTCGCCCCGGAGGGCCGGCTGGCCTCGATCGCCGACCCCGAGGTGGTCGGCTACGGCGGCCGCTACTGCTTCGTCCGCCCGGACGCCGAGGACCTCACCCGGCTGACCGAACTGGCCGAGCAGGGCGCCCTGTCGGTGCACGTCCAGGAGACGTTCCCGCTGGAGCGGACGGCGGACGCGCAGCGGCTGAACCAGGAGGGCCGCACCCGCGGGAAGATCGTGGTCGCGGTCGACCGGGAGAACGAGTAGACGAGCAACGGCCCGGGTGGGGGAGTGCCGCTAGAACACCAGCACGGCGGCGCAGACCGCCAGCGCCACCGCGCACAGCACGGCCGCCGTGGCGAGCCGGGGTGCCAGGGCCGGCGGACGGGGGCCGGCCGCGAGGGCCCGGATGCGGTGCTGGGCCACCGCCAGGAACCCCAGCCAGAGCGCACAGCACACCGCGCACACGAGGATCCCGGTGGCCGTGACACCGCCGTGCAGCGCGTTCCTCACCGCGAGCACCGCGGCGACGGCGGCCGAGAGCGTCGTACGCCGCCAGGCGAGCCGGGTCCGCTCGGGCTGGAGCCCCGGGTCCCGGCCGGCCGTGTCCGCCCCCGCCGTCACCCTGCCCATCCGACCAGCACCACCACGACCATCGCGACGGCCACCACCGCCACGACCAGGCTCAGCACGGCCGGGAAGCGGGACGCGGGCAGGTCCTCGCCGCGCCGCATCGCCCGCTCGCAGCGCACCCAGTGGTTCACCGCCCGCAGCGAGCACAGCACACCGGCGCCCAGCAGCGCGAGCGCGAGTCCGACCCGCCACACCCATGGCAGGTCCGGCAGGAACTGGTCCACCGCGAATCCGCCGCCGATCAGCGCGAGCGAGGTCCGCAGCCAGGCGAGGAAGGTGCGCTCGTTGGCGAGCGAGAACCGGTAGTCGGGTGTGCCGCCCTCTCCCCGCACCTGTTCCGGCGCGAACCACAGCCGGATGTTCCTCACGAATTCGCTCACGCGGCCGACCTTACCGGGGCCTCACCGGCCGGCCCGGTGCGCCCTCAGCCTCTCGTACGCCGCCAGGCCGTCCGGCACCCACTCCCACTCGCCGAGCCGCAGCCCGACCTCCTCGTCGGTCAGGAAGCCGTGCCACTGGACCTCCTCCACCTGGGGCCGCACGGGCAGCTCGCAGCGCACCTCGTACACCGCGGACCACCAGCTCTTCCCCGCGCCGTCGTCATAGAGGAACTTGAAGAGGTACTCCGGCCGGGGCAGGCCGCTCACGCCCAGCTCCTCCTCGGCCTCGCGCAGCGCCGCCTCGTCGTAGGACTCGCCCGCGCCCACCACCCCGCCGACGAACAGGTCGTACAGGGAGGGGAAGACCAGCTTGGTGGCCGTGCGCCGGTGCACGAAGAGCCGCCCGGCGGCGTCCCGGGCCTGGACGAAGACGCAGCGGTGGCGCAGCCCGCGGGCGTACGCCTCGCCGCGCGGGGACCGGCCGACGACCCGGTCGTGTTCGTCGACGATGTCGAGGATCTCGTCAGCAGGGTTCATACCGGTATCCAAGCAGGCCCCGGCGCCCGCGAGCGGGGGGCTCAGCGCCGCTGGAGGTCCCGGGCCGGCGGCTCCGCGTCCGCCCCGCCGCACGGCATCGCCGGGTGCAGCCCGAGGAGCACGATGCCCGCGACCACCGCCGCGAGTCCGGACGCCTCCCAGGCCAGCGCCCCGGTGTCGGTGCGCAGCCGGTCACCGAGGAAGCCCACCCCGCACAGGATCCCGGCGAGCGGCTCGGCGGCGGTGAGCGCGGGCAGCGACATACGCAGCGGAGCCGTCTCGAACGCGCTCTGCACCAGGATCAGCCCGGTGACACCGCACGCCAGCACGCCGTACGGCTGCCAGCCGGTGAACAGCTCCGCGAAGCCGCCCTCGGAGAAGCGGGTGCCGCTCACCCGGGTCAGCGCGTCCTGCACCCCGTACAGCAGCCCGGCGGCCAGTGCCAGCAGCACCGGGCCCCAGCTCAGTCTGGAGCGCTTGGCGTACGTCGTGAGCATCAGGGCCGCGCCCACCATGGCGCCGATGATCAGCCAGTGCCGCAGCGGATCGGTGACCGCGCTGCCGCCGCGCGGCTCGCCCGCCATGATGAAGGCGCTCACCCCGCCCGCGAGCAGCAGCAGGCCCGCCCAGCCCTGCCGGCCGAGGGGCTGTCTGGTCTGGTGCCGGGACAGCGCGAGCGCGAACAGCAGGTTGGTCGCGAGCAGCGGCTCCACCAGGGAGATCTCACCCTTGCCGAGGGCGATCGCACCCAGCACCATGCCGGTCACCATCAGGCCCAGGCCGCCCAGCCAGCGCGGCACCCGCATCAGGTCCAGCAGCAGCCGGAACGACAGGAAGTCGCTGAGCGGCGCCTGCTGCGCGGCGTTCTGCTGGAGCACGAAGCCGAAGCCCAGACAGCAGGCCGCGCTCACGGCGAGGACGAGAACCAGAACCGACACGCTGCGTACCTCGATCATCCGGCCGGACCATGGACGCGTAGTGGCCGACTGTAGCGCTCCGGAGCCGGCGTTGCCCCGGACAGTACCCGGAACCGGGCTGTTGACCCGGCATCGTGCGCGGGCCTGCCGCGCGGCGCCATGGCGTACGCCACAGGAATCCGCCCGGGAATCCCCGCCCGCGGTCCGTCCCACCTGCGTGGAGTTTCTCAATTGCCTTGACAGAAAGGGAAGTTGAACCCACCAACATCCGTGTTCCGCTTGACGCAAACCTTGGCTGGGGGTTTGCTGTGCGTGATCGGTCGATGGCAGCCCGAGAAACAGGAAGTCCCGCGGTGCCCCCACTCCCGCCCCTGCTCGGCACTCGCCGGGCCCCCACGGACCAGTCCGGCGACACCGCCCCGGACGACTCCGGCGCCTTCGACGACGCCCTCGATGACGCGGAACTGCGCAGCGCCCGGACCGCGTTGGTGCAGGGCCGCCGGCAGGCCGCCCGCGCGCTGCTGCTGCACACGGGTGACGACTGGGACCGCCGCGGCCACCGGGTGACCGTGCTCGCCCGGGAGCCCTACGCCGCCGCCTGGGCGCGGGACTGGCTCCAGGCCGAGCCGGCGTCCGCCGACGCCGCCACCCTGCTC